>JASMTM010000152.1:0-3896 GCA_041694295.1 Petrotogales bacterium | reverse complement strand
GGATCTGTATGAACAAAGATGTAAGATATCTTCTTTCATATACCGCAATTACGGGCACCACGGTAGCGATGTTCCGTGTGCTTTTTAATCTGTTTTTGAGAGACGCTGGATATTCAAATAGCGTAATTGGTTCTACACAATCTGCCGCGCTTTGGGGAACAGCTATAATAGGTCTTTTAATGGGTATCATGGCAGATGCTATGGGTAGAAAACGGATGATGATCTACACAACTGTTTTAATGCCCGTTGTAGCAATTATGATGACGTTCAATGTAAGTGTTCCTGTATTGCTCACATTATCTTTTTTCAGAGGTGGATTTGCAGCAGCACGATATACAATAGTACTTGCTGCCTTTACGACAAGTACCGACTCTAAATCTAGAGCTAAGGCTTTTGGCGCGAATTTTGGACTTATGATGGGCAGCGGTGTTTTTGGTAATTTCATAGGAGGATTGCTTGGCGATATCATTGGTTTGCGCATAACCCTTATACTATCTATGATCGTTACCTTTGCAGCACTCATCCCGTTATTCAAGCTTGAACCGGATAAGATTAAAACTGAACGAGTCAATCCCTTTGATTTCTCAGGTTTTGACAAACAGCAGAAAAAAATAATGGTTTTGTTCTTCATATCTACTGCGACAGTTGGATTCGGCGCCGGATTATTCATACACTTTGGAAATCTTATTTTTAAAGATCTTTTTGGTATGTCACCTACAGGTATAGGTATTGCACTTTCAATAGCGCAATTGGGTACTGCACTTGGTTCCACCTTTTCCCACAAGCTCGGAAAAACCTTTGGCCCGTTAAAATTTGTACTAACTATGCAAATTTTAGTGATCCCGTTAATTTTGTCTTTCGCGTTTATCAGGGATCCATATGCCTTTACAGTGGTTTATGCTCTTAGGTTTGTATTCATGAATACCACTGTGCCTATAATGAATTCAGTGGTATTTTCACATCTCCCTTCAGATAAGCTTTCAACAATATCTGGAATGAATGGTTTCTTAAACAACTCTGTTAGAGCTGTCGCCGCTATGTTGTTTGGTGTTATTGTTGGAGCTTCCATTTCTGGTTATACAACACTGTTTATTTTAAGTACGGTATTCTATGCTGCAAGTGCTTTTATTGCTTTCCTTATTTATAAAAGTTACGAAAATCTAGAAACTACCAAAGACCTTTTTGATAGATAAACCGTTTTCATAGTGTTTACTCATGTCATTTTTAGTATGAAGAGCTTATAACAGCACTTCTATTAGCAATCAAGCTGCCAACAGAGATAAACCATAATGAGTTCTCACAATTTCTTTTATTTGATTTTAAATGAAGTTTTCAACATATGATTAAGGTGTTATAGTTATTTTGTTGACAAACTCAAGGGGGGATGTTCGTGGCGACAAAATCAAGCTTCAATGCTTCTGAAATTTCAAAAGAAAACAAGATATTTTCTCGTTTTAGAGTGACAATAGAAACGGCATTTTATAGAAATAATGTTGTGAATGTTAATTCAAGGCGTGAAGCATACAAACTTGCAAAGGAATCTCCTGGAACCATAGTCACACAAAACGAAGTGTACGAACCAGAAAGACTTGGCCTCGATCCCCACACAAAAATGTTATTGTTCAATGATGGTGCAGTATATGGTCGTTATGCGGGTGCACGAAGAATAGTGGGTGAATCCGGGTTGGATCTTGATGACCTTGCTGCAAAAATCAGAGAAGCGATCTACAACTCGAGATACAAAAAGATGTACCACGCTCAAGCGTTCGTTGGTCTCCACGAAGACTATATGGTCAGAACTCATCTTCTGATACCTGAAACACATGAAAACCTCCTTTACAATTGGTTATTGAATTTTCAGTCACTGGAAAGTTATTATATAGACATGTATAAAAACTCAAGGAAATTGCCTGAAGAAGGTGATATTTTCGTTTATACAGATCCTGACTGGGAACATCCAGATCATCCTTATGGATTGACATTTTTTGATCCCGATCACAATGTCGCGGCCATTCTGGGCATGAGATATTTTGGAGAATTCAAAAAGGGAACCTTGACTCTTGCCTGGAGCTGTGCGAGCAGAAACGGTTATGTTGCGTGTCATGGTGGACAAAAACGTTACAACCTTGAAGGTTACAGAAGTTTTGTTATGGGTGTTTTTGGTTTGTCCGGATCGGGCAAATCGACACTCACACACGCAAAACATAAAAATAAGTACGATGTCACCATCCTCCACGACGATGCTTTTATAATCTCACTGGAGGATGGTTCATCCGTGGCGTTAGAACCTGCATACTTCGATAAGACAGCGGATTATCCGCCCTCTTCACCAGACAATAAGTATCTGCTGACACTTCAAAATGTTGGAGCAACGATAGATGACAATGGAGACCTGGTTCCAGTAACAGAGGATATTCGAAATGGAAATGGGAGAGCAATCAAATCCATGCTCTGGTCTCCAAACAGAGTTAATAAATTTGATGAACCTGTGAATGCTGTGGCTTGGCTGATGAAAGATCCTGTCTTACCGCCAGTTTTGAAGATATCAAATGCATGTCTTGCTTCAGCACTGGGAGCAACACTGGCCACAAAAAGAACATCTGCTGAGAGACTGGCTCCAGGTGCAGATGCAGACGCACTTGTTTTTGAACCTTACGCCAATCCTTTTAGAACCTATCCGTTAAAATATGATTTCATAGGGTTCAAGGATCTTTTTGAAAAACACGATGTTTCGTGTTATGTACTAAACACGGGATACTTCATGGATAAAAAAGTCAAAAAGGGAACAACACTCTCAATATTGGAGAAGATTATTGAAGGTGCTGATGGATTTAAAAATTGGGGTGGTTTCTCCGATATAGATATCCTTGAAGTAGAAGGATTTGTTCCGGATCTCGAAGATGAAAAATACCTAAGGTTTCTGTCGAAGCAATTGAAGACGCGACTTGATTATATTCTGACGCTTGAAAGAACCAAAGAAGGGTACAACAAACTTCCCGATGAAGCCTATGAATCTATAGAAAAATTTTATAATGAGGTACAGAAGAAAATAAAGTGAAAATGATCTAGTGTATCGATTACGGGATTTTTGGTAATATAAATTCCTAATGTGGGTGATTAATTGATACTAAACCTTGTGCTTTTAAGTCTGGGTTTCTTAATGCTCATAAAAGGTGCCGATTGGCTTGTGAAAGGCGCAGGGAATCTCGCCAGAAGTTTTGGTGTTTCACCGTTATTTATTGGATTGACGGTTGTTGCTTTTGGCACAAGCGCTCCTGAGCTCGCTGTTAGTCTTTCAGCTTCTTTTAATGGTTTGGGTGAAATTGCCCTTTCCAATGTTGTGGGTAGTAATATCGCAAATGTAGGTCTTATTATTGGAATATCTGCTATGATCCTTCCTCTCAGTGTTGAATCATCAACGGTTAGAAAAGAGATACCCTTTGCCTTACTTGTCAGCGCAGCTGTATTCAGTATGATCGCATTTCGGGGTAATCCTGTCCTTGGGATTCGTGAAGGAATAATCCTTCTTCTATTCTTTGCCATTTTCTTTGAATATCTTTATTCTATGGCTAAAACTCAACATGAACAGTTGAGAAAAGAAGAAAAAAGCCCACTTTCCGGAGAGAATCAAATAGGAAAGAACGTATTTTTGACGGTTTTAGGAATTGTATTGGTTGTCATTGGAGGAAAATTGGTGGTTGATTCAGCCAGTTTTATTGCATCTTTTCTTGGCATGTCAGATGCCATGATTGGCTTAACAATAGTGGCAATAGGAACATCTTTACCTGAATTGGTGACTTCTGTAACTGCTTCATTGAAGAAAGAAATGGGAATTGCTATTGGAAATATTGTTGGCTCGAATATCTTTAATCTGCTACTTGTTTTGGGACTTGCTT
>JASMTM010000151.1:0-3699 GCA_041694295.1 Petrotogales bacterium | reverse complement strand
ACCACCTCATAACTTAACTAATCCCTGAAATCCCATGAATGCCATGGAAAGCAACCCTGCTGAAACAAGGGCACTGGCTGTACCTTTAAAGGATTCAGGAACTTCGTAGAGTTCCATTCGTTCTCTTACTGTTGAGAAAATAATTAAAGCCAGGGCAAAACCAAAGCCAGCCCCAAAAGAATGAATAATTGTTTCCATTAACGAGTAATTCTGCTGTACGTTCAACAGAGCTAGTCCTAATATGGCACAATTCGTTGTTATAAGTGGTAAGTAGATACCCAGCGCATCATACAACGAAGGACTGATTTTTTTCAGGAATATCTCTACAAACTGTACCAGTGATGCGATTATAAGTATGAAAACCACTGTTCTCAAAAAGGAAACAGAAAGAGCAACAAGTAATAGGTTCAGTATCCAGGTTATTATGGAAGCCATTACCATAACAAAAATTACAGCAATACTCATGCCAACAGCGGTGTCTACCTTTTTAGATACACCAAGAAAAGGACAGATTCCCAAAAATCGAGCAAGTACAAAGTTATTAACGAGCATCGCTGAAAGAAATATAAAAAATAGTCTTGTTCCTTCAGGCATCTATATCACTCCCATCACTTATTTGTTGACTTATTCATTTTAGCTTTCTTTATCGCAATAAAATTAAACAAACCAGCAAGAAGACCGAGTGCTATGTACGCTCCAGGTGGCAATATCATTGCGAATAATTTAATCTCAGAAAGTGTTATTCCAAAAATCGTTCCATTCCCAAAAAATTCCCTTACTACTCCAAGCAAAATCAGGGCACCAGTGAAACCAAGTCCCATTCCTAAACCATCAAGAAAAGAAGGAACAATTCCGTTTTTTGAGGCAAAGCTTTCAGCTCTACCAAGAATTAGGCAGTTGACCACTATCAGTGGAATAAATAAACCAAGGGTCTTCCACAAATCATATACAAAACCATGCATAAGAAGATCAATAATTGTTACAAATGAAGCTATTACAACAATGTATGAAGGTATACGTACCTTTTCCGGAATAACCTTTCTAATAATGGAAATCACAAGGTTAGACATAATGAGTACGCTGGTAGTTGCAATTCCCATTCCTAGCCCGTTAACAGCACTGGTAGTGGTCGCAAGCGTAGGACACATACCGAGTACTTGAATAAAGACCGGGTTTTCTGATACGAATCCTTTTGTTAGTGTCTTTATATTTCCACTGGCCATTATTCAGCACCTGCCTTTTTCAGGAATTCATACATGGCATTAAGCGATGTAGCAACTGCTCTTGGTGTGATTGTTGCACCCGTCATAACATCACTAACCTGAATGATTCCTCGTTCATTCCTGTATTCTTTTATCTCATTCTCCGAAACAACCACATTAGCATCCTGATTAACCTTTAAATTCTCAGATAAACCCTGATTAGAAACAGGATAAAAGCGCTTCTGAATATTTTCTTGAGAAATTTTAGCTCCAAGACCGGGAGTTTCCTGAGAGTACTCAATGACTTTGATAGAATTCAAACTAAAACCACCGTTGCTGGAAATAAATCCAGCTACTGTTATTACATCTCCACCATAACCTACAGCCTGTCCTGTTAGTACATAAATTTCTCTACCATCAGTTGTAGAAAATTTGTATACAGGATCTTGAACCTTACCTTTACTATCTTCAGAGGCATATATTATCCCGTCTTCTACCTCGAATGTTTTTACTTTCCATTCAAAGTTTTTCAATTCATCAGAGGTTTCAGGAATTGTGTTTTTATCAACAAGCAATTCGCCTGACTCGGGATCTGTTAAAACCTTTCTAATAGCCTGTAATTTTGCCCTCAATTCCGCATTCGCTATGGGTTCCTTTACAAGGTTATAAACAAGCGATAGGCCAAGCCCTGCAATTAGTGTTATCAACATTAAAACAAAACCAGTTTTTAGATATTCAAGCACTGGACTTCACCTCACCAAATATCTTTGGTTTTGTCACCATGTCTATTAAAGGCACAAAGGAATTCATAATTATTATGGAATAGGATACTCCTTCAGGATATCCCCCAAAATATCTAATAATCATCGTTATGACTCCACAACCAAGTCCAAATATAAACTGCCCTTTTATTGTCATAGGGCTTGTAACCATATCTGTCGCCATAAACAATGCTCCAAGCATTAAACCTCCGCCAAGTATATGATAGATGGGTATCCCAAATGCTGGATCAATTAGATAAAATATGCCCGACATGGCAGCTACGGTACCTATATATGTAATTGGTACTGTTAATTTAATTCTCCCTCTCAATACGAGATAAATAAAACCAAGAATTAATAACAATGCACTCGTTTCACCAAGAGAACCTGAAATTGTACCGAGAAACATGTCCTTCACAGGTGGTAATGTTCCACTACCTTCTTTGATGATAGCGAGAGGAGTTGCTGTAGTTTGCAGATCGAAGGGCGAATACCAGGTCGTCATTGCTACCGGAAAGGAAATCAACATAAATACACGGCCAATAAGAGCAGGATTCCAGAAATTCCTTCCAAGGCCACCGAATACATGTTTGGCTATTCCTATGGCAACTATTACACCTATAAGTGCCTGCCACCAGGAAACTGCCACTGAAAGATTTAATGCTAAAAGTAGCCCTGTTACTGTCGCACTTCCATCAGGCTTAAATTCTTTCTTACCCCTCAATAACTTCATAATAAACAGTTCAGTTAACACTGAACCAATTACACAAACCAGTATAAGAACCAGTGCGTGTAATCCAAAGATAAATATTGAAGCTACACTAGCAGGCAACAGTGCAATGATTACATCAAGCATAATTTTCCTAACCGAATCCGATGTTCTTAAATGAGGAGCCGGAGAGACCGATAACTTCATCGCTTTGCCCCTCCTTTCATTGCTTTATATACTTTTTTGGCAAGTTTGAAACTTTTTACGAGATCTATATTTGCAGGACATGCATATGAACAGCTCCCGCATTCTATACAGTCCAGCAATCCCTCTTCTACTGCTTTGTCATATAACCTATTGTCGGCATAAAGATTGAGTTGAAAAGGGAGAAGAAACATGGGGCACGCATCAACACAGCTCCCACATCTAATGCATGGCATTGTTTCCCTTTCCGTAGCTCTGGTTGCTTCCTTTGACATGATCGTTATTCCAGAAGTCCCCTTTATTATCGGGATATTTGTTCTTGGAACTGCAATCCCCATCATGGGACCACCAAATATAACTCTATCTACCTCTTCTTCCTTCAATCCCCCTGCAATATCAATCAGTTCATTTGACATTGTACCTATTCTGGCAATAACGTTAACTGGTTTATAAATGCCTTCACCTGTTATTGACAAACCCCTTTCAACAAGCGGTTTCCCTTTTTCTACTGCTTCGTAAATCGCATAAGCAGTACCTACATTTTGAACTACCACACCTACATCCATTGGAAGGCCACCAGATGGAACCTTTCTCTTTGAGATAGCATAAATAAGTTGCTTCTCTGCACCCTGTGGATACTTTGTTTTCAATGCTTCTATCTTTATACCGGTACCTTTGCTCGCTTCTTTCATTTTTTTAACTGCTTCAGATTTATTGTTTTCAATACCTATAACAACGTTTTCAATATCCAGTGCTCTCTTAATAGCCATAGTTCCTTTAACGATTTCCCCTGAAAATTCCAACATCATACGATAATCAATGG
>JASMTM010000150.1:0-7045 GCA_041694295.1 Petrotogales bacterium | reverse complement strand
TTATTGCTGTTCCTATTGCAATAGTATTCAAGCATTTCTGGGAACACTTTATATCGCCCTGGCTTGACGAGAAAGAACTAACCTAACAATTTAGATAAATAAACAGGAATCTCCAAAGGAGAAAAATTTATATCGCATATAAATTGCCTCTTTGTAAGCCTTCATTGTGGTTTCTTTACCTGCAAAGGCTGATACAAGCATTAACAATGTAGATTTCGGAAGATGGAAATTCGTCACCATACCCGAAATAACGTTAAATTTAAATGGAGGATAGATAAATATGTCCGTTTCATCGCAATCGGGGATTATCCTGCCATGTCTTATATAATTACTTTCAAGCGCTCTAACAACAGTAGTACCTACCGCGATAACCCTTCCGTTGTTACTGAGTGTTTTGTTAACCAGTTGTGCACAGTCTGTATCTATGCAGTAATACTCGGAGTGCATTTTATGGTCTTCTATTCTTGATGCTTTAACAGGCCTGAAAGTGCCCAGGCCCACATGTAATGTTAGATATGCAATAGAAACACCTTCATTTTTGAGTTCTGTAAGAACTCTTTTAGTAAAATGTAGACCGGCCGTAGGAGCAGCCACAGAACCATTCTTTTTTGCATACACAGTTTGATAATATTCTGGTTGTTTCGGATATTCCTTTATATAGGGTGGGATAGGCAAACGACCTGTTTCAAAGATCTTTTCATCAGAGTTATCATCTAGAAAATGAAGTAACCTTGTTCCATCATTGTAATGTTTCACTACCTTACAGGTGAGGTTGGAAAATATCAATGTGTTACCTGTTTTGATTTTATTGCCGGGTTTAACTATAGCCTTCCAGTCTCTGTCACTTATTTTCTTTAGCAGGACAGCTTCAACTCTGGCACCGGTTGATTTATTTCCAAGTAACCGCGCAGGTATAACTCTGCTGTCGTTAAGAACAATTAAATCAGTGCGGTTAAGGTAATTTTTGATATTCCAGAATACATCATGAGTGAAAAATTTCTTATTTTTGTCAATTATCATTAATCTGCAGCTGTCTCTTGGAATAATGGGTTTCTGCGATATTAGGTCCTCGGGTAGTTCATAATCAAATACATTAACCCTCATATAAATCCTCCGGTCTATAAGTTCTTATTCCAGACCTATCATACTCGAGAAATTTATCGTAACTTATAACACTGGCGTTTTTTTCATTCGCCAGCTGCAGTATTCTTTCATCTGCAGGTGAGTATAACTCCGTTTGTGGTAAAGCCAACCATTTTTCAAGCTCTTCCTGTTGAAAGCCCTTTACCAGATATCTAACGTTTGCATCGAATATTATTTTGTAGGGAAAGAACGTGTATTTTATCTCAGAAAGTATGTTAGTAAAAAGCTTATCAATCTTTGTTATATCGGGAAAATCTTTCCCCGAATAAATGATATTGCTACCATCGATTATAACCTCGTAGGTTTTTTTGCTTGTTATGACTCTTTTCACATAACTATTACTGATGTGATTCACAATATTTTTGCGTTCTTCCATGTTTGCGTTTTTCAATAAATTTTTTAGTCGTTCAATATCCGTAATATGCCTGTGATTTATATTTTCAAACTTTTTAAAGTTTGGTAGTTTGTTGTCAGTAATCATGGTTTTATTTGTGTATAAAAGCGCGCTTTCAAGCATAATGTAATCTTTGATGATACCCGGCACGAGACTTTTAGCAAGTTTTAGCCATCTTAAGTAGTCATCATATTTTTTTATTCGTTTTTGCACGAGACCCGAAACTGGAGGATTATTGTGTGGATACATGAAATAAGCTATACGTCCAATTTCCTGTATAGGAGCGTTTACAAGGTTCGCAATGTATCTTACTGTATCTGGTTCTCCTCGCTTTTCCTTCATAATATCTATGACAAAGGATATATTCATACTATCCATCGAAGAAAGCGAAGGATATTCGCCAGAATGAATCATATAATTTCTAAGTTTTGTATCACTTGGTTGATGAAATAGTTGGTTTATTCTCTTTACTTTTTCTCTTCTTTTTTCATAAAACGTATAAAAATTTGATGATGAGATATTATTTCTAATAAGTTCCACAATTTCTTCCAACATGAATCATTTCCTTTCGTTTTTATAACATTATAATCCTATGTTTCTGGTACTTTTTTCTTTGACACCCTCTATTACGTATGATATAATGATTCTTGTAAAATTACACTATAGAAGAGGTGAAGACCTGATGAAAAAGGATATCCAGCCAGAGTTAAAGCTGGTTACCGCAAAATGCACGTGTGGCGCGGAACATACTTTTTGGTCAACAAAAGAAAATATAAAACTGGACGTTTGTTCTAATTGCCATCCATACTATCAGGGAGGCAGTGGCTCACTGATAATGGATAGTGAAGGAAGGGTTCAGAAGTTTAAGAGTAAATATGGAGACAAATACTGATAGATTGTTTCTGTTAACATCAAAAAAAGATTTTGGAGGTTAGAAATGTGAGTGTGAAAGTTGGTAACGTCGTTGAAGGTAAAGTTACCGCTATTAAGAAATTTGGAGCATTTGTTTCTTTGCAAGATGGAGAAGAAGGTTTTATACACATTTCCAAGGTTTCGAAGGATTACGTTAAGGACATTGACAACTATCTTAAGGTAGGGCAGTCGGTTAAAGCCAAGGTTCTTGGTACAACGAAATTCGGAAAGTGGGAATTATCGATCAAGGATCTTGAAAAGAATTCTGGAGATAAATCAGAATCCAAATCGAATCAGGACTTCGAAAGAAAACTTTCCAAATTTATGAAGGAAAGCTCGAAGAAAATATCAGCTTATAAAAAAAGGCTTGATAAAAAAAGAGGCGTAAAGAAGTAAAAATATTGGGAGAGCATTTAGCTCTCCTTTTTTATATCTTCGTAAAGTATTATTCTTTCATTAATTAAGGGAAAAATCTATAATTAAGAGAAAATCTGTGATTCAAAAAACATACTGAAAATTTGCTTCAGAAATCTTATAATTGATTTATTGATCCATTGTTTAAAGGAGGAATCAGATGCGTTTTCTTGAGAGAATAAGGGCAATTCCAAAGATACCCAAGAGGCTGAGACGACTTGAAGAACTGGCATACAATTTCTGGTGGACATGGAATCCGTCGGCAGAAGCAGTGTTTAAAAAAATGGATATAGATTTGTGGTATGAGCAGAAGCGAAGTCCCGTAAAGCTTCTAAGAAGAATCAGCCAGAAAAAGCTCAATGAACTGGCTAAAAATGATGATTTTCTGAAACTGTATGATTCGGTACTGGAAAAATTTGACAAATATATAAAATCTGAAGATACGTGGATAAAAAGGAATTATCCCGAAAAATACGAACACACAGTAGCGTATTTCTGTGCAGAGTACGGGATCCATGAATCCTTCCCAATATATTCAGGGGGACTTGGTGTACTTGCCGGAGACCATTTGAAAACTGCCAGCGATATGGGTTTCAATCTTGTTGCTGTGGGATTACTATACAGAAACGGCTATTTCAGTCAATTGCTTGACAAAAATGGATGGCAGCAAAATATTTATCAGACTTATGATTTCGAAGATTTACCTGTAAAAGAAGTAGACGATGAAGATGGAGAAGAAATTGTAGTGACCATTCAATTTCCCGAAAGGAAAGTATATGCAAAGGTTTGGAAAGCTGAAATAGGAAGGGTTCCACTTTATTTGCTCGATACGGATATAGACAAAAATACACAGGAAGACAGAAAGATTACTAAACAGCTTTACGGCGGGGATCGTGAAACACGTATAAAGCAAGAAATAGTGCTGGGGATAGGGGGCGTTAGAGCTCTACGAATGTTAGGGTTCAATCCTTCAGTCTGGCATATGAATGAAGGTCATGCTGCTTTTCTCGGGGTAGAAAGAATACGAGAATATATGATTGGGAAAAATCTTGACTTTAAAACTGCTATAGAAGCAGCTCGATCAAGTAATGTCTTTACAACACATACCCCGGTACCAGCGGGTAACGATGTTTTTGATCCTATACTGATTGATAAATACTTCTCAGAATTTTGGGTCAGTCTTGGAATAACACGCCGTGATTTCATGGAATTAGGCTCAGAAAAAATGACAAGTGGCTATGAACATTTTAGCATGACAGTTCTTGCCTTAAGGTTATCAGCGTGCGCGAATGGAGTTAGTTTGCTTCATGCGAAGGTATCCAGAAAGATGTGGAACCATATTTTTCCTGATTTACCAGAGATTGAAATACCCATAGATCACATTACAAACGGAGTACATCTCTGGACATGGTTGAACAGGGACCTTTATGCTTTATTGGATAAGTATTTTCCGGACAATTGGGAAGAAAAAATCACAGACCATGAGATATGGGAGAATGTTGATAAGATACCTGATGAAGAACTGTGGAATGTTCACTGTAAACTGAAACAAAGATTAAGGAAGTTCAGCCAGGGCAGATTAAAAAGGCAGAGAGAAAGGCTTGGAGAAACGGTTGAGGAACTTGCAGAAGTAAAAAATATATTACCCGAGAACGTTTTGACAATAGGTTTTGCAAGGAGATTTGCTACCTATAAAAGAGCTACTCTGGTTTTGAAGGATATAGATAGGTTAAAAAGATTGCTTACAGACCCTGAAAAACCCGTACAATTTATTTACTCAGGTAAAGCGCACCCGGCAGATGATCCCGGGAAAGAATTGATTAAGCGCCTTTATGAAATCTCGAGACTACCTGAATTTAAAAACCGTATCGTCTTTGTGGAAAACTACGATACAAATATTGCGCGCCATATGGTTAGTGGGGTTGATGTATGGCTTAATACACCAAGAAGACCTCACGAAGCTAGCGGAACCAGTGGAGAAAAAGCTGGAATGAACGGGGTTTTGAATTTCAGTGTATTGGATGGTTGGTGGGTTGAAGGCTATAACGGAAATAACGGATGGGCAATTGGTGACAATCGTGATTATGATGACAAGGAACTCCAGGATCGAATTGATAGTGTTTCCATATACAATTCTCTAGAAAATGAAATTATTCCCACCTTTTACAAAAGAAATGATAAAGGTATACCCGAGGGCTGGGTTGAAAAAATGAAGAATTCAATTAAAAGTGTAGGAAAGCGTTTTAATACACATCGAATGCTAGCTGAGTATGCCGAAAAGCTTTATTTTAAGACAATTGAAACAGCTGACTTTGTAAAAGATAATGATTATGAAAAAGCAAAAAAGTTAGCTGAATGGAAAGAGCGTCTTGAAGGTAACTGGAAAAACATAAGGATCAGGTCCAATAAGATAACTTCTGATTCGGAAGAGAGCATTAAGGTCGGAACAAAACTAAGCCTAACGGCTAATGTATATCTTGGTGAACTAAAGCCGGAAGAGGTCCAGGTTGAGATCTTTCTTGCGATATTTGACGAAGATAATAAAATGAGCGATTATAAATTATATCCTATGAAGCTCCAAAAAAACGATGTACACAACGAGTACATATATTCTGGTGAATTCACAATTGAGCAGGAAGGACGTATAGCTTACACAATAAGAGTCGTTCCAAATGCAAAATATTTACCATTTAGGAAGTACTTTGCCATGGCTAAATGGATTAATTAGTTAAAAGAAGGCGGGTTAACCGCCTTTTTTATTCATCAAATGAACTAAGATCACTTAATGTTCGTTCAAAATCGGCTTCTTCAATTTCGCCCCACAAATATGATTGAAGTAATCCCGGGACAGCCTTCAAAGTATCAACTTCATCTTCGAGAAATATTCTTCTCTGTCTATTGTAACTTTCACTAAAAACAATCTCTGTTGAATCGGAACCAGCCGCTATCATTTCAACAGTGGCGTTGTATATTTTGTCAATTTCTTCATCTGACAATCCAAAAGCGGATAGTTTTTCGAAAATTTCATGTGTTTCGCTACCATCAACCAGCATCTTTAGGATGATGCTTACGAGTTCATTAAAATTGGTCATCTATGGTTCTCCTTCCAGCATCTTTCTAAAACGTAGGGCGTTATTGACAGCTTGCCCCATATAACAGTTATTAAAATAAACATACACTTCTGTACCTTCTTTCAAGAATTCTAACACATCATTTGCAAAGCGTCTAAGGTCTTTTTCAGAGTAATTGTAGTTATATCGTTCGCTTCCTTCTGCACTGAACCAGTTGAGATTTCTGCCGTGGAATCTAAAATAAGCAAGATTTTTACTCTTCACAGGAATGTAGGGAAACAATTTTCCTATTTTAGGTTCATCTACGGTAACAGGCGTTGTATTAGTGGATAGCTCCTTCAAAACACTATTCTTCGCCCACTCAACATTTCGAAATTCTACAGCTGTTTTGTAGTTTTTTTCAGCACAATAATTGCAAATATTTTCGAGATATTTTATGTTAGATTTGGTAAGATGAAACCTGTAGGGAAATTGGAATAGAATCACTCCCATTCTATTTTCTTTCTTCAATATTTCCAGAGGATCGAAGAAATCTTTCAGCGTTTTATAAGCAACTGTATTATTTTCGTTTCTCCAGAGTTCATGAGTTACCTTGCCCGGTGCTTTTACTGAAAATGTAAATTTCCCTGGAATCTTTCTGGTTATTCCAACAATACTTTTATAGCTTGGTTGTCTGTAATAAGTGAAATTAAGTTCAACACTGTTGAAATTCCAGACAGAAAAGTAATACCTCAGCATCTCAGATGATTTGATTGTTTCGGGATATACAGTGCCTTTCCAATCACTAAAACTATAACCACTTGTTCCCAGATGTACCATTTTACATTTCGTCTATAATAAATACTTCGTCTCTGTTTTTTAACATGGCTGCGTTGGCTTCATCTACATCAACATGAAACTCCAGTGCATATTTTTCGCTGACTCTAATCAATACGTCATCGAAAATCGTCTTTCTTTGACCGTTTCCTTCACAGAAGACCTTAACTATGTCTTTGTCTTTGACATCGTACGTTTTGGATTCTTCTGGAGTGATATGTATATGCCTTTTTGCAATGATAAGTCCGCTGTCAATAACCACTGTTCCTTTTGGCCCCACAATGGTTATACCAGG
>JASMTM010000149.1:0-2995 GCA_041694295.1 Petrotogales bacterium | reverse complement strand
CGGGTATTTTTATCGTTTTTTCCTGACTGCTAGCCTGTTCTAATAACTGGAATTTTTGAGACATATCATTTCACCACCAATTATATCTCTATTCCTGAACATGACTTTTTAACCAGTTCATGGTGTTACTATACGTTCTATCATCAAGTAACTTCAATTTTATTTCTCTGTGTGTTTCACCATAATGGTAAAAGAATATCTCTATATTATTCTTAAACAATTTTTCACATAACTCAGGCCATTCTACCACCGTTACCGTGGTCTCGTCTATAATATCTTCAATGGCAAGCTCTATAACCTCCTCAATTGATCGCAAGCGATACAGGTCTATATGCACCAATTCAAGAGTGGCTCCAGGGTATTGATTTACGATTGTGAAGGTGGGGCTCCTAACTAACTTTTCATCGATACCAAAACCTGTGGCAAAACCTTTAACAAAGGTTGTTTTACCGCTTCCCAATTCTCCTCTGAGAAAAATTACTTCTCCACCTTCGATATCCTTCGATAATGAAAGTGCAAAATCTTTTAGCTGCTTTTCATCTAGCAATCCCACTTCATGCATCGTTTCATGGCTTTTTTCCACTTTTTATACTCTTCCTCCATTTCCTTACCATCGGGTGTGAATACTACTTCACTACGTCTCTTTTCCTTTAGCTTCTTTTTATCCCAGATTCCTACAGCCAAACCTGCAAGCAATGCTGCACCCAGTGCCGTAGTTTCTCTTGTAACGGCTCGGTCCAGTGATACACCCATAATCTTTGACTGCAATTCCATAAGAAAATTGTTTTTTGTCATTCCACCATCCACAAGCATCTTCTTCGTTTCAAGACCACTTTCTTCTTCCATTAGTTCAACAATTTCTCTTGTTCTAAAAGCCACATATTCTAGAACCGCCCTTACGATGTGCTCTTTCTTAACCCCTCTTGTAAGACCTATCAAAAGACCTCTCGCTGATGAATCCCAGTAAGGCGCACCAAGTCCAGCCAGTGCACCAGAGAAATATACTCCGCCGTTATCATCGACCTGTTTTGCCAGTTTCTCCGATTCATCTGCACTGTTTAATAGTCCCAAACCGTCTCTAAGCCAGGTTATCAGAGCGCCTGTAGTGAAAATCGAACCCTCCAGCGCATACACAATCTCCTTTCCAATTTTCCATCCAACTGTGGTAAGTAAACCTCTGTCAGAGTATCTAGGTTCTGCTCCGGTATTCATTAATATGAAATTTCCGGTACCATATGTGCATTTTATTTCTCCTTCATCAAAAGCTGTATGTCCAAACAGCGAAGACTGCTGGTCGCCTGCCATACCCGCTATCGGTGGCCCATAAATGGATGCCCCAATCATTTTCGAAGAATCTATCGGCTCTGGCAACCATTCCTCTCTTATTCCAAAAAGCTCAAGAAGCTCTTTATCCCACTGAAGTTCATTTATGTTAAACAGCATTGTTCTAGAAGCATTTGAATAGTCTGTTACGTGGAAGTGCTCCGGTGTTAAATTCCACATAAGCCACGAATCAACAGTTCCAAACCTTAGTGTACCTCTCTTAGCTGCAGCTTTTACCTCCGGAATGTTCTTTAGCATCCATTCCATTTTTGTTGCAGAGAAATATGGATCAATGAGAAGTCCTGTCTTTTTATGGATGGTTTCATAATAGCCCTCTTTTAATTCTTCACATCTTTTTGCTGTTCTCCTGCATTGCCAAACAATTGCGTTGGTTAAAGGTTTACCGGTTTCGGCATCCCAGGCCACAACAGTTTCTCGCTGATTTGTTATACCTATTGCAGAAATACCGTTAAATGAAATTCCTGCTTTTTTTACAACCTGTTCCACACAGGACATTACAGATAAAATTATATCGTTGGGTTTATGCTCTACCCATCCAGGTTTTGGATACATTTGGTCGAACTCTTCCTGCGCCACTGCTACCTGATAAAGGTCTTCATCAAAGATTACTGCTCTGGAACTGCTTGTTCCCTGATCAATAGTCATAACATATCGCATAAACTATCTCCTCCTGATTAACAACATTTAAAACAGAAAAAATCTTCTCTTGAGTCTAATCGACATATTAGGACATACTTCGTGACAGACATAGCATCTTATGCACTTTCCATAGTTAATATCTTTTTTACTAACATCTATAGCATTTTTTGGGCAATGCTTTTCACATTCAAGACACTCTATACATCTTTCTGTGTCAATGTAGGGAACCTTGTAGAATATCCTTGCAAAGAATCCCAGGAAATCAAGTGCCTTTCCATAACTGGATTTTGGAAGGGTCAATTTTTCATTCGGTGTAAAATCACCTATCACTTCATAAGAAGGAGTAATCCCCCTTTTATCTGCAAGATGGACAGTTAACACCTTGGTCTTATCGATTCCCCAGGTCTTACAGACATAGTCATCCAGCGCAAAAGCATTGTCGCTCAAAGCCACAAGCCCCGATAAAAAAGGCTTTCCGGAAGAAGGTCCATCGCCCCTCATTCCAATTACGCCATCAAGAATATTCAATTTTGGAGAAACCAATCTATGTAAATCAATCAGCATATTCGCAAATCTTTCAGTTGAAACTGCCTTTACATGCCATTTCTGCTTTTCTTTACCTACAACACATCCAAATGTGTTTTTAACTGCAAGGGTCAAGGTCATCAAAGAATGTGTTTTTAGCTTGGGTAGGTTGACCACTGAATCAACCTCTTCAATTTCCCTTGCTACCTGAAAGCTTAAGGGTGAATCTTCACTAAACTTCTTTTCTATAGGTTTCTCAAAAGGTGAAAGCTTAACATTGTACCTTTTGCATACATCCAATATGCCAGATTGTTTTACTTCCTTGCGGAAGTCTCCAGTAATTGGTGAATCACCAAGTAACAGCTTAACTCCCATATCCATGAACAACTCAATTATCGCCGAAAGAAAATGCGGATGAGTGGTGACTGCACGCTCAGGAGCAGCCCCGTGTAATATATTAGGTTTTAAAAGTACTTTTTCCCCGCTG
>JASMTM010000148.1:0-11537 GCA_041694295.1 Petrotogales bacterium | reverse complement strand
ATGTTTATGTGGAATGGACTAGTGATTTTCTAAAGAACATTGAACATTTCACTTCAGCTGCTCACTGGAATGAAGTTATAACATATGCTGATTCGAAAGGTATTGATAATTTACCTGCGCTGTTTGACAAGTGTTTTAGAAGAATTAAGGGTACAAATGTTCCTGATTCATCATATACGTTTACTGAAAGATTAGGTATTCAAACACCAATGATTTATAGAAGCTACTGATTTACTCTGAATTTTATAAAAATCTCTTGAAATACTCTTTTTTGTTCTGAAGTAAATATTTGTTTATCATCAACATTGATGAAAAGCTTGAAAAACTCAGGGCTGCCTTTTTTCAAGCAGGCAGCCAGTTTTTGGTTTCCATATGTTTCATCTATTAGTTTAGCCATATAATGTCCTAATGTATAAAAAGGGCCATTTGATTTCACACCTATATTAAGTATTTTTTCTAATTTATTCTTATCTAACTCTTCATTTTCAGACTCGATTATTTGCTGAAATAAATTAACTGCTTCGTTAATTTTCTCATTTTCTTTTGAAAAACCTGAACCATATTGGACATATGTTGCTGTTCCCTCAAGGAAAACATATGTCATTGCTTTATAAATAGCGTCCAGCTTCTCATTATCAAATGATTTATCAAGCATATTGAAGTCTTTCCCTGTATTACCAGGGTAGAGCATAGCCTGAATTCTATGATAGGTTTCATGCACGACAGTATCTACCAAAAACCCGTAGTTGTCTTTAACGTGTTCAATGTTTATCCCACCAAATTTTGAGGTTGCCCAACCTCTAATTGCCCATTCTACAGCGAATACAAAGCGTTCTTTGAAAACAAAACCGTCAGGGACATAGGGTCCCAGTTTAGTTGATATGAAAGCTTCAATGTTACTTTTGTTGATTTCTAAATCCTTCAAAAGTTTCTGATATTTCTCAAGATTCATAAAAATATCTGCGAAATTAAAACAGTTCCATGGATTCAACCATTTCCATATAATACTGATAGGGTCTTTCTTTGCTCCCAAAAAAATGAAATGTGAGAGGTTTTTAGTAGTCATTTCTGGTCCCGGTACATAACCCAGCGAATTCCTGTGCTTTATCATCTCAGTGAAAATCTCTGAACTGGCAATTTTCTCAGCTTCTTCAAAAGCTGGATCATCTCAGGAAAAATAATCTATTATCTGTTTTATGGCAGATAAATCAAGCGTTACTTTTATTCTTCCGGTTGAAGTTTCATTCCTCTGTTTATATGGCTCATTATTAAAATATAGTGGATAACCTGTTTTTTCAATTTCACTTAACTGGGATTCTCTAGTGTTGCTCAAGTACATTATCAAATCAATAAAGGACTCCAAAGAATATGGCACAGGGATTTCATTTTCATCTTTTATAGGTTCTGAGATAATTCCAAAGAAGCCTCCACCCATTTCAATTTTGTTTTTCTGCAGTTTATACAAAGCTTTGACGTCTTCAGGTGATTTAAGTTGATTAATAGTATTAATGAGCCATCTTAGGTTTTGTTCTCCTTCTTTATTCATCAAGTCGTTTAAGATATCGGTATAATTTTTTTCTACGTTATTTGAAAGATAGTTGATCGAATTTCCAATGGGCAAAGAAAACAGCACAATTTCACCTCAAACCTGAAACTTTAAATAAACTATTTAAAAGCCAGTGTTTTTAATAAATTTCTCAAGTTCTATTTTGTATGGCATTGATTCCACAGCACCAAAACGTTTTGCAACCATTGCTGCGGAAGCGTTTGCTCTCCTCAAAATCCTGCTGAGTGATTCATCGTCCAGAGATCCTGGCACATCATATTCAAGTAATCCCGAGATCAAAGCTGCCATAAAGGAATCTCCACATCCGGTTGTTTCTGCCACATCAACTCTGTAACCTTGTTCAAACAGTTCCATGTTTTTATAGAACAATTTTGCCCCCTTTGATCCCATTGTTAAGACAACAAAAGTATTATCATCAATTTCAAGACTGTTTTTTGCACTTGAAAAATCCTTTGTTCCCGCAAGATATTGAAGATCGTCATCACTCAATTTCAAGAGATCTACATTTTTTACTAGTCTTACAACAAGATCAACAAATGATTCTTTGTTTTTGATTAATGAAGGTCTTACATTGGGATCAAAGCTAACAAATACATTTTCCTCTTTCATTTTCCTTGATAAGTACTCCATTGTTTTGGCAGTTTTGTTTTCCAGCATGGTAGTTGAACCGAAGTGAAAGAGATCAAATTCTTCACATGAAATTTCCAAAACATCTTCACTATCTACCTGCGCTATTTCTCTTTTATCTTTATGAAAATCGAAAGAAGGCTTCCCTTCATAATCAACTGAAGCGAAAGCAAGTGTGGTGTTTAAACCTGCTACTTGGAATGTCCATTTATCGTCAATATTTTCTTCTCTTAAAATGTTCTTTAGATACTTACCAAATTCATCGTTACCTACTTTTGCCAGCAAGGAAACCCAGTTACCCAATCTTGAAAGACCAACGGCAACATTGAATATTGAGCCGCCAGCCCTTTTTTCAAATAAATCAGCCTCAGCTACTGTTTTTCCTTTATCTTTTGAAATGAAATCTATCAGAATATCTCCAAAACACAGTATCTTTTTCACCGGATCACCTCACGAAAACAACTAACGAGAATTAGCAGCAACACACCTTTGGACACTTAGTAACCGGACATATCTAACACACTATCAAACCTTTCACGCAAATCATTATATAATTGAGTGAATTCAGGATAAATCTTCCTATAGATTTCTACTGACTCCACATCAGGTTCTACAACTCTATCCACTTTTACCCAGGAAAGGACGTCGCTTAAGTTCATCCCGTCGCCCATCGCAGATAGCATTGCTGCTCCATAGGCACCACCTTCGTCCATTTTCGGAACTTCAACAGGATACTCAAATATTGAAGCTAAGATTTTACACCATACAGGATTTTTGGCTCCTCCTCCGACAACCCTTACCCCTCCAACTTCCGTTTTTTCTTTTATAAGTTCAAATGAATCCTTTAATCCGAAGGTTATTCCCTCAATCACTGACCTCATAACATCGCTATTGTTATTCACAGAAGAGATTCCAAAAAGAACTCCACGCGCATTGGGATTTCTATGCGGGGTTCTCTCACCGTTTAGATAAGGTAAAAAGATTAGTCCTCTTGCCCCCGGAGCACTGTCCGAAATCATCTCTTCTATCTCTTTCCAGGATTTTCCTTCAAAAAATTCATTCTTGAACCAATTTGCTGAATGCGCTGCAGAAAGCATAACTCCCATAAAATATGACTTTTCATGAAGTACATGATTGAAATAATGAATCTTTCCTGTCTCATCGGGTTTATTAGAATCCGTCACGGTAAGTACTGTCCCAGAGGTACCTATGCTCACCATAGTATCACCGGTTCTGGCCACTCCAATTCCCAAAGCTGCTGAAGCGTTATCAGCACCACCAGAAATAACCGGAACCTTTTTCCATCCCAGTTCTCTTAGAATTGAATCTTTTAAAAAACCTCTAACAGACTTACTGGAAAAAATATTGGGAAACAATGTTTCCGGAAGACCAAGTTCTTTAATCAATTCTTTGTCCCATTCACGTGTTTTGACGTTGTATGCAGCCGTTCCTGAAGCATCTGACCACTCAATACCCTTTACTCCCGTTAATCGATAAATTACGTAATCCTTCGCAAGCAAAAAACTGCTCATTTTTTCGAATTTCAACGGCTCATTTTTCTTGAGCCAGAGAATTTTTGGAAGGGTAAAACCTTCGAGTATCGGGTTCCCAATTCTTTCAATAACTTTCTTTTCGCCACCAAGGATATCCGTTGCTTCTTTGCATTCAGCAGTCGTCCTCTGATCACACCAGAGAATAGCAGGTCTAATTACTTTATCTTTGCTATCAAGAGGAACCAGGCTGTGCATTTGCCCTGAAAAGCTCATCGCATTTATATCGTATCTGCTGGAAATCCTCTTAAGTAACTTCATTGTTCCACTAAACCAATCCTCTGGTTCCTGTTCAGCCCATGCTGGTTTTGGTGAGTTTAATCGTAAACTTTCGCTGAACATATCAAGAACGGAGCCAGCTTCATTTACAACCAGTGCCTTGATTGCAGTCGTTCCAATATCTACTCCAAGGTATTTTTTCATGTAAACCTCCTAAAATGGTGTTTTTGTGTCAATGTATTACAACCTTATATTATGTAGACTGAGAACTTTATTGAATGCTCCTTTAATATCTTTTGTCATATTCTGTGAAATTTTTACAGCATTTAAAAGACTTTCTCTTCGCGTTTTTCCTTTAAGAAGTGATGCAATGAGTACAACATCAAAAACATCTCCAGCTCCAACAGTGTAAGGATATTTTTTTCCATTACCTTTAACCTGTATTTCATTCCAGGTAGCTCCCATTGGACCCTTTTTAATAATATCAAAGTCTTCAATTTCTCCTAAATCATGATTACCAATAAAAATCGCTTCAGCATTATTGTTTATATTGATGTCCGCCCTCCTTATACTGAAAAGAGGCCCCATATCAATAAATATTCTTCCAGTAAAACTGCCGCATATTTCCTTGAAGGAACGCAAAGCTATCTCTGTATTTATAATAACAATATCTGCTCTTTCAACTGAATCTTTTGTTATTCTTAAAGGTAATTTATTAACACCGCGATCAACTGCAACAGCAGCGTCTTCTTTTGAAATATGGTAACCCGTTCTTTCTTCAAGAACATTTATTCCATGGATATTAAATTTATACTCCCTCAACTTTGAAAAAATTTCCTTCCCCTTCCAATCATTTCCAATATTAGAGATGAACTCAACATCGAAACCGAGTCTGAATAAACCAAAAGCTATATTTAAACCCGAGCCCCCAGGAGACTCAATTATCTTCGTATCGTGGGGATTATCGCCATATATAAATACATCAAGAAAAGTCCCGCCGAATACGACAATTTTTTCATTCATAGTAATCACTCCAATCATCCAGCTTAATTGTATGATACAACTATTATATACACCATTCATTTCATTTTTTAGGAGTGATTTAATGGATAACCAAACAATACTTAAATCCCGAAATAGAGCTACTGAGTACTTAAATAATGCCTGTATTGCAGTCAAGAAAAAAGAAATAAATAATATGGAAATAACAGATTTTGGGCTTGGTTGCCATGAAAAAATTGGATTACAACTGCTCGTATATATCAATACAAAAAGAGTATGTGCCAAAGAACTCATTCTTTTTCCGTGTCAGATATGTCCCGAACACAAACACCCTCCTGTTAAGAACGAAATGGGAAAAGAAGAAACCTTTCGCTGCCGCTGGGGAACTGTTTATCTTTACATCCCCGGAAAACCTTGTAAAAAACCAAAGGCATCTATCCCCGAAGAATTCAGTAAACATTTCACAGTATTTCACGAAAAAATTCTTAACCCCGGCGATCAGTATACACTAAAGCCTGAAACTCTACACTGGTTTCAAGCGGGAAATGAAGGAGCCATAATTTCTGAATTCTCAACAACAAGTAGAGATGAGTACGACATATTTACAGATCCCAGAATAAAAAAATAAGATTAAACTGATTTAGTTCAAGTGTTGACTAACTATAAATATTATTGTAGAATATATGCAAATGACTTGCGCAAATCATTTGCGAGGTGTTTAGAATGAAAGGTTTTACTCCTTTAAGGAAAGAAATCTATAAAATGATAGAAGATACAGATTCTCCTATAAACGCTGATACAATCTACAAAAAATTGGACAACAAGCCCGATCTATCATCAATATATAGGGCGCTAAATTATCTTGAAAAAAAGGGTATGGTCAAATCTCTGACATTCGACACAAAAATCAACTACTATTTCACTCCAAAGAAGCACCCTCATCATTTTCTTTACTGCAAGAAGTGTGGAAAAACGGAAAGTTTTGATGTTTGTCTTGCAAATGAAATACAGAAAAAGATTGAAGATAAACATAACTTCAAAATAACTGACCATGTATTTTACTTCATTGGTATTTGTAAAGAGTGCATGAAAAGGGGTGAGACATGATGCGATCAAAAATTCTGTTAACAATATTCATTATGCTATTGTGTTCAATTTTTTCAATAAATATTGCGACAACAATTAATCCTTACTATCTTATAATTAAGGAACTTGTTGATGATAGGGCAAACATAAGTGTGATTATAGAACCTGGCGAAAACCCACATACCTATTCACCCACAATAAATGATATAAAAAAATTAAGATCGGCTGATCTGATATTGGATAACGGTCTTTCGCTTGAACTCTATCTGGAAGATTCATTGAAAGATATAAATAATAAGAATTCAAACGTACTTTACGTTTCTGACCTTATAGAAAATTTCGCTAATGACGTTAAAAAAGAAAATTTAGCTCATATAAACCCTCATATATGGCTAAGCCTTGACTTTATGATTGAACAAATTATTCCCGGGTTAACAGAGAGAATTACTGAATTAGACCCCGCTAACAAGGATTTTTATAGAATCAGATCGGAGAAACTAATTGAGGAGCTAAGTAAAATCAGGAATAATGCTTCCGAAATTCTAAAGGATTATACAGGCACAAATGTATTACTTTCACATCCCAGTTTCAAATACTTTTTTGCCGATTTTGGGATAAAAGAATACGCAATATTCGAAGGTCACGGTGATGAACCAACCATAAAAGAACTGAAATCATTTATTGAAAAAGCAAATAATGGTGAATTTATAGCTATTTTTGGAGAAAAACAGCAAAATATTGAACCCGTTCAGGTTATTGTAAAATCAACTAACCTAAACATGGGCATTCTAGATCCATTAGGTGTTGACACTCAAGACATTGTTGAACTTTTCGAATACAACCTCAGTGAAATAGAGGAGACACTGAATGAGTAAAGATAAATTGCTGGAAGTGAAGAATCTTTCTTACAATATTGGCGAAAACATAATTTTAAAGAATGTTTCCTTTGAAATATATCGAGGAACCCTGATAGGGATAATCGGTCCAAACGGCGCGGGGAAAACAACTTTGGTTAAAGCTATCGTGGGAGATCTTGAGGGCTTTGAGGGAGTTATAAAAAGTAGCGGAAAAATCGGTTATCTTCCTCAAAGGACCGATTTTGAACGATCTTTTCCCATTACTGTAAAAGAAATTGTTGCCATGGGACTGTATGAAAAAAGAGGACCCTTACATTATTTCAAAAAAGAAGACTGGGAAGAAATTGAAGTACTTCTTGGAAATGTTGGAATAAAAAAGCTTAAAAACAGAAGAATTGGCACACTCTCAGGCGGTGAATACCAGAGGGCAATGCTGGCAAGAGCGCTTGCGAAACAACCTGATCTTTTGATACTCGATGAACCCGAAGCGGGGATAGATGAGATGGGAAAGGCTTCGTTTTACAATCTTCTTGATAATCTGAAAAAATCAAAAAATATTTCTATCCTTATGGTTAGTCATGATATTGGAATGGTTTTTGATGCCTGTGACAGTATTCTTTGTCTGAACAAGACTCTGCATTGCCATAAAGCCTCGGAAAATGTTTCTCCCGAGGATTTAACCAAAATATTCTCACCCGACTTTGATCTGATTCTCAGGGGTAAAGAACACGCAAAAAAGGAGCACAAACTATGAGCTTTTTTTCAGATATATTCGCACTGGATTTTCTTTCTCTGGCATTTATTGCAACATTGCTGGTCAGTTTTGTGACAGGTCTCTTTTCAACTGTAGTTGTGCTTAGAAAAATCGAATTTATTGGTGATGGGGTTGCTCACGCTGCTTTCGGAGGTCTGGCTTTAGGATTTTTAATTGGTGTCAATACCAGATTGATAGCCATATTAACAGCCATCATCTTTGCGGTTGTAATCAATCTTTTCAGCAAAAAAGGTTATTTAAGTGAAAACAGTATGATAGGCATCCTTTTACCTTTATCAATGGCATTGGGTATCATCTTTCTATCATTCGTTGAAGGATACACTCCTGATGTTATGAGTTATCTCTTTGGAAATATCCTGCTTGTTTCAGTGGCAGATATCTGGATCCTTGCTGTGATTGCAATAGTTTCAGGAATTTCTTTTTTGCTATTTCATAGAGAAATACTTTATTACTCCTTTGACGAAACGCTTGCAAGGCACTCCGGGATAAATGTTCCCCTTGTAAATTTCTTCGTTCTAATAGGTGTGTCAGTGAGTATAGTGGCTTCGGTAAAAATTGCGGGAATAATACTAGTAACAGCTTTTCTGGTAACACCCGCAGTTATAGCAAAAAGGCTTGCTAAAACCTTTAAGGGGATAGTATTTACTGCAATTACTTTCAGTCTATTGTCATCGATATTGGGATTATGGGGTGCATATGAATTTGAGATATCCCCCGGCCCGTCAATAGTTGTGGTGCTGTTTATAACATTTGTAACCGTTTATTTAATTACGTTGAAAAGAAAAGATATTCAGTGAATGTGAGGTACTTTCTCTGACATATCCTCATCGTCTTCAATATTTTCAACCAGCCAATCGATAGTTAAAAGATATTGAACATCCGGAACGACTCCTTTTTGGATTTTGACTTCGCCCGACTGACTTTTCAAAGGTCCTTCAAATACGTGAAACCTGTCCAAAATCATGTCAATACGATATTTTTCTATCAATCTTCTGGTTTCCGAACTAACAACGCTATTTAGTGGAGCCAGTTCAACAATACCTGACTCAATACCGGGCCATAGCGCTTCACTTTTCCAGTTTCCTTGAATTACACTTTCAACAATGTCTAGATATAGTTGCCCCCAATACCATACGGGAGCTGTCAGGTGGGAATTAAAAGCATATTTTGACATATCATGGTTATAACCTATTGACCAGACTCCGTATTCATCAGCAGTTTTATTTACTGTTGCTGTATCCATACCATGAGCAATAACATCTACTCCCTGTTCAATAAGTCTTTCAGTTGCTTCAATTTCTTTTTCTTTATCAGTCCAGTCCCCTATCCATTCTATTAAAACTTTTGCTTCATTATTGGCTTTATTTACTCCTATTGCAAAAGCGTTGACCCCTCTCACTACTTCTGGAATTTTCACAGGCGCAACATAACCTATTAAGTTAGTCTTATTCATTTTACCAGCCACGATTCCAGCAAGAAAATCAGCCTGATAAATTTTTCCAAAGTATGTGCCCACATTTTCAGAACGTTTGTTTCCAGAACAGTGTATGAAGATTACACCAGGATATTCAGCTGCAACCTCAAACACTGAATCCATATAGTCATAGCTAGTTGCAAATATTAGATCGCATCCATTTTCAGCCAATTTACGCAATTTTTCAGCTGATTTTTCACCGGACACATTCTCATAGTACTCAGTTTCTATATCCCTAATCATTGTTTCAATATATTGCCTTCCAAATTCATGGGCATAAGACCACCCACAATCTTCTATCGGACCAATATAGATAAACCCAACCTTAAAACAAAACGCAGTTGAAACCAAGATTATAGATAAAACCATTAATATTTTCTTCATTTTTCACACCACCTTTGAGGGATCAAACCTTACAAAATAATATAGCAGTTATTTTTCAGAAAAATCAATTAACGCCACTACATAGACAAAAATTGTACTATCTGATATAGTACAGTTAAACAGTTTTATTTTGGAGGGATTGCTGTGTTCTGGAAAGAGTGGTATGACTTAAGATTGAGGTTTTTTATCATTCTTATTGTATTTATATTTATGCTTATTATGACCATATCTATGCGTCCCTATACATCAACTATGATGGATCAAATATCCGAAGAATTCGGTAATTTGCCTGATTTCTTAAAAAATCTGATTGGCGACCCAAAACTACTGAATCAACTTGAGAACGATGACTTTTATCTTCTCAGCCAGTGGTACGGTAAAAACCTTGGCCAGTTTCTGCCAATCATTGCATTGATAATTGCATTCCCGATTTTTGCACGGGAAACAGAAAAGAAGACTATTTATTTTACTCTGTCTCGACTGAAACGTGAGAAAGTATTTTGGTCCAAGTACATAACGGGACTGTCTTTTACCAAAACACTCATTTGTACTCTTACTCTTCTTGGTCCGCTGGGGATGAGAATTGCGGGCTACAACGTTCATTTATCCAAACCACTTCTGATACTCGTTCATGAAATAATTGCAATGTTATTTCTTTATTCACTCTATATAATGTTTTCAATTATTTTCAATGACCAGATTAAACCAATATTAGCTGGTCTGGCTACGATATTTATCATGCCCATTTTCTCATTTGTTGAATCACTTTCATTTCTCAATATATATCCATATTTAATGGGCCAAAGTATAATAAACAACCTTGGAATTGACTGGAAATACTCTATCGTTCTTATTGCATTAAGTACTGTACTTATCTTTATCGACAAAAAACTCTTTATGATCAAAGAATTCTAAACAGGTGATATAAATGTGGTTCAACATAAATATGCGTTCTCCGGTTCCAATATACAAACAAATCAAAAGAAACATCTATAAATCGCTTTTAAGAGGAGAAATCAAAGATGGAGAAATGCTTCCCTCTATTAGAGATCTGGCTTCATCCATCAGAGTAAATCCAAATACCGTCGCTAGATCATACCGGGAAATGGAATCGGAAGGTATTGTTGTGGCACGACAGGGTTTGGGATACATAATTATTACAAATAGAAACCAGATTAGAAAAATAATTCTTGAAGAACTAAAGAAAGATTTATCTGATTATTTAATCAGATATCAAAAACTCGGAGTAACCCTTGAGGAAGTTCTGGAGGTGATAAAAACATTATGGAAAGAGAACAAAGTTTAGTACTTGAGGTTAATAATCTTAAGAAGATTTACAGAAACGGTGTAGAAGCAGTAAAAGGAATAGATATTCACCTGGATTCTCAGGAGGTGTGCGCACTTCTTGGTCCAAATGGCGCTGGAAAAACAACAACCTTGAAGTCAATTCTTGATTTGGTTAACTACGAAGGAGAAATAAAAGTGTTTGATAAACCTGTACGTGAAGTAAAAGACAGAATTTCCTTTGTACCAGAAGAAAAGCTTTTTTATGAAAATATGGATGTAAATCAATCGCTGAAGATTCTTAATAAAATACTGACAAATTTCGATATTGCACGAGCTGAAGAATTAGTTGATTATTTTGACCTGCCTAGAAATAAAAAAATATCGGGCTTTTCAAATGGCATGAAAACCAGCGCATACTTAAGTTTTGCTTTTGCTCAAAATGTAGATCTATATATATTAGATGAACCGACTTGGGGACTTGATCCGATAAAACGTGACGATGTTCTCGAAATGATAAGACAGCTGGTCATTGAAGGAAAGAGTGTCCTCTATACATCACATATAATTCCGGAAGTTCAAAAAATAGCAGAAAGAATGTATATAATGCACAAAGGAAAGATCCATTATTCCGGTTCAATCGATGAATTGAAGTAAAATTATCGAGTTTTTTATATGTCAAGTGTCCTCTATGAAAAACTAAGTGATGAAA
>JASMTM010000147.1:0-6662 GCA_041694295.1 Petrotogales bacterium | reverse complement strand
GAAACTGCACAGCTCCGCAAACCGCCACCTTTAGGTTGGCTCAACCCCGATGAAATTAAAGAGATTTCATGGGGCAAGCACTGGGATAATCCTGGCAGAGTCAGCCTGAGGTTGATCATGTGTGGGATTGATCCCCAATTATTGGCAGCTGTTGTTTTTTCGTTTTAAAGCAGATAAAATATACTGTAAATCATTCCCAGGTTAAACCCGGCATGACAAAATATAGCCCCCAATAATGAGCCTGTTAGTTTTTTTGCTCTGAAGAACAGAACACTAACAAGAAACATACTCAACACCCAGATGAGTGTCGGAATAAGATAAAAATTCCAAATACCACCAGCGAATACTAACCCGAAATGGGCGATATGGGTCAACGCAAAAGCCACACTGTCTGTAATGGAAGCCTTTTTTTCTCCAATTGATTTTGCAAAACTGCCGTGGACGATACCTCTAAAAAATAATTCTTCTCCCACAGGACTGAAAATCATTCCTGTTGTAGCCATTATCGAGAACATCATAAGTTTGTCATTTCCGGCTATTCCTTCGGGAATGTTGTAAGATTTACCGATGTATACATACCAATTCTGGTAAGATCCTTCATATAGCTCTTTTCCTAAGAAGAAAAGTATCAGGCTAAAGGCGATACCGAGTATGAATGATAAAATCAATCCTCCAATTTTTTTAGTCCCTTTAATTCCGATTTTCTTCCGTCCGGATTTGTTTAGAAAGATGAACGGAATTAGCGCAGAAACGAACATTATTGCGCCAATAGGGCCATAATTCCCGGTTTGATTTGCTTGCAGAACTAAAATGAATCTTGGAATACACACCAATGCAATTAAGAAAAGTCCAAATTTCCAATCGAACTTGAAGAGCTTTTCCCATAAAGGTTTTAGTTCTGTTTCAGTCATTACTTCTTTCGGAGGTGTTTTCATAATTGCCGCTAATGGTTTGTATATGAGCCGTATCTCATACGGTAACCCCAACGGAATAAAGGAGATTCCATGGGGTAAACACCGGGATTGATCCCTGATTTTGTATATCGTTTTTAGAATTTCCCACTGTTCACATCTTTTTCAGGAACAGGTTCTGCATTGTCCCAATGCTCTACAGCTTTGCCGTTTTCGATTCTAAATAAATCCACTTGTGCATAATCCTGATTGAGTTGGCCGTCACTCCAGTTGGCCCGTGAAAGTGTGGCAACAAAGTTTCCCTGTCCGACCATTAGTACAATTTCTTCATAGTTTAAAGGTCGATTAGGCATACTTACTAATTTCTGGAAATTTTCAAGTCCATCAACAACTTTTTTGTTGTGTTGAATAAATTGTTTCTCAGAAATATAGTTTGGAAGATTGGCAGGATTACCTCCTTTCATTAAACCATCCCGGATCAAGTTTTTTACCAGCTCTTTGTTCTCTTCGGTTTTGTCTATATCCAGAATTTCTGTTGCCCCATCAATTGATGTGTGTCCCGAAGGAGTTGAATTGGAATATTCTGAGATAACGTCCCAGTGCTCAACAATTTTATCGTTTTCATCCGTGTCGAAGAAATCTGTTGTTACCCACTCCGCTTCACCCTTATTCATGTTTTGGTAAACATGAAGAAAGACATAATTCCCATCAATTATACTTCTAATTATCTGAATGTCTCTTTCAGGATTTCTTTTGATAAAAGGCTCAAAAAAATCAATGAAACCTTCAACTCCATCCTTTACTCCTGTGCTGTGTTGTGTATATCTGTCACCAGTATATTTTGTAACAGCTTCACGGACTCTTCCATCACGAATCCCCTCCAAATAGAGTTTTTTTGCGTTTTCAAGTTTTTTATTCATAGTCTTGTTCTTTATCGGTGTACAACTGCAAATTGTATGAGTAGTGGCAGGATGCATGGCACTTCCCTGTTAAACCGCTATGCAGTTTGAGCGGGCTGCAAACCTTGATATTTACACTAGACCTGCAATTACCTATGCAAAATACTGAACCCAACTTAAGGTAGCTCACCATCGGTTTATTCATCCTACGCATAAGGAATGATTAATCAACACTCATACCTACAACTGGTTTACAAAATCAGCATGAAGATACAAGGTTTTCTTTAGCCGCCCATCTCTTCCTTTACGATTACTATTTCTGTTTTTTAAACCACGAGAATTATACTACTTTCCAGTCATGGGTTTAATCTGGTTTTCTCTGATAACATTCAAAAGTTTTGTAATAAAAAGAAGATGTATCAAAAAAATGTATATTTGCGGTCGTAAAATTAATTTATGATTAAGACCATTCTGGATCGTGTTAAGTAAATAATCATTGTTGTAACAGACGGTGATTATTCCAATTGTGCTCAGGCAAATCCTTGCCGGAGTTATTTCTATATACCTATTCTTAGAGTTTATATTGGCTAAATTGCTATGCCCATTTAGCAATTGTGCTTAACGCAAAAACAATGTCACGTAATAAAATTATACATGAAAATCCTATGGAGTCATTTATCTGTGCCTCTTGTGGGAAAGCTGTAACTCCAACAGAATTTGGAGGGAAACAAAGAAACCACTGTCCTCATTGCTTATGTAGCATTCATGTGGATATAATTCCCGGCGACCGGCGAGCAAGTTGCAGGGGAATAATGAAACCAATAAGCATTTACGTTCAACAAAATAAAGAATGGTCGATCGTTCATCGATGCATTAGGTGCCACACCATCAAGCTAAACCGGATTGCGGCCGATGACAACGAGCTGCTTCTGTTGACAATGGCTGCCGAACCGTTGATGTCGTTACCATTTCCATCAAAAACAATGATTTCGACCTTACATAAAATAAGTATGAAGAAAGGAGGAGAAGATGTTTACTAACAATAAAAAAGGGTTTGTTGTAGAAAAGCAATATGATACCTACAAAATACAAACGGGAACGGATATTAAACAAGCTAAGCTGAAAGGAAAATACTTTCAGACAATACAAAATAAAAGCGATTTTCCTTGTGTTGGCGATTGGGTGGAATTTAACGAGTACGAGAATTTGGTTCAGATAGAAAAAGTGCTGGAAAGAAAAACTCAAATAAGCAGGAAAACAGCAGGGGATACTACCGAAGAGCAAGTATTAGCTGCGAATATTGATTATGTGGTGATTGTATTAGGTTTAGATGGCGGACGTAATTACTCCGACAGGTTACTGGAAAGATTAACGGCCATTGCCTGGGATAGTGGCGCTACCCCGCTAATTGTATTAAACAAGGCCGACCTTAACGATGAAGCTGAGTTTATTCAATATCAGGCCGAAGCCATTGCCCCCGGTGTGGATGTTATAACAAGCAGTGTGGAGGATGGAAGAGGTATAGCAGCCATTGAAGGTTATTTGTCAAATGGGAAAGTAGGTGTATTTATCGGGCCTTCGGGTGTTGGTAAATCAACGCTTACAAATTGTTTGTTAAAAAAAGATCTGCAAAAAACCAACGAGATAAGACAGAAAGATAAGAGAGGGCGACACACCACATCTGCCTCGTTTATGTTTGAACTGGAGAGTGGAGGGTATATTATTGATTCGCCCGGCTTACGGGAAGTTCAGCTGTGGGCAGAGGAGGAGGCTTTAGATAATACTTTTACAGATATTTCAGAAATCGCACAATATTGTAAATTCAACGATTGTCAGCACGAAGGCGAGCCCGGTTGTGCAGTGCAAGCTGAATTAGAGAAGGGCAATATCAGCCCGGAACGTTACGATAGCTATTTGCACCTAAAAAAAGAACTTGCCTTTTTAAATCGTCGTAAAACCGAGAAGAACAGGCAATACCAGAAAGATTTCAGTAAAATGGTGAAACAGGTGAAAAAATTAAAAGAAAAAAATAAACCCGATACTTTTTGATCTGTCAGATAAGTTTCAAGTACAAAAGAATAAATAAAAAACTCCCGGCCGGATTAAACCAGCCGGGAGTTTTTTTGATCCCGCCAAAGATTCGAACTTTTTCGACCTTGCGATCCTTTCTGTTCGGAAGATGCCGCAGCACGTGATATTTCGAATGCTCTGCAAAGTTCAGTGGTCGTGTGTTGTGGTTTTATTCATTCACAGATAAATGATACTTTTTGTTCCATAGTCGTTGTTACTTTAATAGGCATGACACACTGACCAATTACAACGCTTCAAACTGGCACAATATGTCCGATATACTTTAGCCGACTACGGCAGGAGCTATAGATCAATTCAGAAAATCAATCGGGAATAATGCAACAAAGACAACTACTACATGAAAAACAGGAAAGCATATCCATAAAACACGAAAAAATAGTCCCCAAAAAATCCAACTCGCTAACGACCACTCCCCGTAGCGCAGCACTTAACCCCGGTTTTCCTGACACCCCTTAATGCTGCGCACAACCAGAATCCTTAAGTGTTGGCAACTGGTCGGCATTTTTTATCTAAACAGTCTTAAATAATTTTCAAAGACATAAGTTCGGCTCCTCTTTCCTCCGGTTACCTCCTTTAAGATCTTCATTTCCTCTAAATCTGAAATCAGTTTATAAGAAGAAGGCATCGATATACCGGCTACCTCACTCACTTTTTCCGCATCTAAAATTGGGCGCTGATATAAATAATCAATCACTTTTTTTGCTTTAGCTACTCTGCTTCCCAATCTCTGTATCTCTGATTCAACCTGCTTCTGTAATTGCAAAATAGTATCAAATGTCTTTATCCCGTTTTTCGAGGTCTCAATGATTCCAACAAGGAAAAACTTAAACCATTGTGAGAGACTACTTTTTTCTCTTACAATCATCAAATTGTCATAATATAACTGCTGATGCTTTTCAAAGAATTCCGACAAATACAAAACCGGTTTTTTTAATATCCCCTTGCTTACTAAATAAAGTGGAATTAGTAATCTTCCTATTCTTCCGTTACCGTCTAAAAATGGATGAATCGTTTCAAACTGGTAATGAACAATTCCAATCTTTAATAACTCTGGTACAAATATCTCGTTATTATGGATGAATTTTTCAATGTCACTCATCAATTCAGGTACAGATGTATGAACAGGTGGAATAAATGTTGCATCGTTTATCGTGGCCCCACCAATCCAATTTTGGCTTGTTCGGAATTCGCCTGGCTGTTTCTTCTCACCACGAACTCCTTGTAAAAGTATTTGATGTGTTTCTTTTATTAATCGTGAAGAAAAAGGCAATTCATCTAACTCATTAATAGCCCATTCCTGCGCATGAATATAATTTTGCACTTCTTCCCAATCATCTCGTTTATCAATAGGAATATCTTCTTTGTTTAAAAGAGCTTCATCCACATTTGTCTGTGTTCCCTCAATCTTACTGCTTTGGGTTGCTTCCTTTACAACGTGCATGCTAATAAACAAATCAATATTAGGAATATATTTTGAATACATGTCAAGCCTGCCCAACTCCCTGTCTGCCTGGCTCAGCAATTGCATTACCTCCATATCATCTATATGCAATTGTTTATTAATCAAAGCAGGCTGGAAACTTTTATAAAATCCCTGGTTAATATATTGCCCGGAGTTATAATCTTTCATTTGAATTTTTATACAAAGATAATCACTATTTAAGTTATTTGCAATTATCTTAAATAACACCCCCCGCTATTTAAGCTCATCGCCGTTTATTTAAACAATTGTCTCTGTTGAGCCTTGTTGCCAACGTTTCGCGGCTATGGCAAGTGAGGCGCAGGTACTGAAACTCGTTTTGCTGTTTTACTCACATACGGGCATTGGACAAAAAACAAAGAACCACCTGCAAGGTGTAATATAAGCGCTTAAAAGAAGAACAAACTATCGGGCAAAAAACAATCCACGCCTCGCGTGCCGGGCAACCTATGTCCAAAACCTAAAAAGAGATATTAAAAACACTGAAAAGCGGCGAAAAATGAGCAAAATCAAGCAAAAAATAAGATCAGAAGTTCATGTAAACCAACTAAAAAAACGCTATAAAACCCTAAAATCACAAAACACGAAAGATTGAAAATGCACAGCTCCGCAACCCGCCACCTTTAGGTTGGTTCAACACAGGGATAATCACAGCAGAGTCCCCCGGATCATACGTGTGATTGATCCCTAATTATTGTGCTGCGTTTTTTATTATTTTATTTCTATTAATCAGTAATCCTGTGGCCGTCAAGAAGAAGATTGCTGCTAGTCCAATCAATGTGTATTGAGTCAGTCTAAGTTCCTTTTCTTGTTTGTCAATTCTTTTTAGTTCTTCAGTCCGTTCTTCATCGGTCATTTTATCAGAGTCAATGTCCACAAAAATCCGAGCATGTTCTATTTGGTACTTGTCGGTCACCATAGTTCCAAGAAGTCCGTAGCCTAGGAATGGAATAGCCGCATAGAGCAAAATTATTATTGTCGCCAACTGCCAAGACTTCAGTTTCATGTTTAGTTACTCTGTTTTTTTTTCAAATGCAGCACAACGTCCCGGCTATATGCGCCTGGCCCGTGGCTTTCAGACCCGCTGTGACTTTATCAGGTTGAAAGCATGGGAGAGGGTAAAACAAAACCCTCAATATGCTGTGGATGCCACGGCTGGCGTATAATAGCTTTGTTATGGCCTGGCGATATTTCAAATTAAATAAAATAGGTTTATCACAATCTGATTATGCATTTTCCATTTTATCCAGCCAGTTTTTTCAGAGTTATTCTCCCAGTATC
>JASMTM010000146.1:0-10696 GCA_041694295.1 Petrotogales bacterium | reverse complement strand
AAGGTCTCTTACGAGATAGAGGCAAAAGAAGGTTACTGGAATAGTGAAGAACTTTCAAAAAATATGATCGTTGAAAAGAAAACCGGTTACCATAGATCACCACCTGCAGATTACTTTGCAGGTTTTAGAAATGAAGCTGTAAAACATCTAATTGAACTCGGTATCCCCGTTAAGTATCATCATCACGAAGTGAGTTCAGCACAACATGAAATAGAACTATACTTCCAGGATGCCCTGAAGGCTGCTGATTCAATTATCATCATTAAGTATTTGCTTCACAATCTCGCGTACAAGTACGGGATAAGGATAACATTTATGCCCAAACCGCTTTACGGTGAAGCTGGAAATGGTATGCATATACATCAATTCCTTTATGACGATCATAAGAATCTTTTCTCCGGTGATTCGTACAGTGGTTTAGGTGAAATGGCACTTAATTACGTGGCAGGGATATTACAGCATTCGCTGAGTGGTTCTTTGCTGGCTTTCACAAATCCCACTACAAATTCGTATAGAAGACTGGTACCCGGATTCGAAGCACCAATTTGCGCAGCCTTTGCAAGGGGCAACAGAAGTGCAGCAATAAGAATACCAGGTTATGTAAAAAAAGCTGAAAAGGTTAGAGTCGAATTTAGAACAATTGATGCTTCTTGTAATCCATATTATGCCATTTCAGCAATGTTACTTGCTGGAATTGATGGAATTAAAAGAAAGCTTGATCCAGGAAAACTCAATTTTGGACCCTTAGAGAGTAATATCTATCAAAAGACAGACCAAGAAAAAGCTAAGATACAGTATTTTCCAACAGATTTATCAACTGTATTAAATGGGCTGAAAAACGATAAAGATTTTTTGAGCAGCGCTTTTGATGATAGTTTAATCGAAAACTGGTTTAACAAGAAAGATGAAGAAGCAAATTACATTATGAATATTCCATCTCCTGCAGAATATCAATTATATTTTGATCTGTAGTTCTTAATTTACGAGATTTCCATCTTTTGATAGCTTTTTAACAAAACTAATTTGCACGATCAGAACAATTGCGAAGAGAACAAAAACAAGTATTCCCAGGCTCTTTAAATTTGACCATAAATCAAGGAATAATCCACCAAGTAATGGGCCGAATCCAAAGATGACGCCTACCATTGCTTCGTGGAATCCACCCTGTTTTCCATGCTCTTTTTTAGCTGTATGCAGACCGTAAAATATTGCAAAGGTGTAAGGAACGGCATAACTCGCGCCTGCAAGCAATGAAATAATCAAAAATAAAAATGTTGATGGTTGTAAAAATAGAATAATTCCCGTTATTGGAAATACTGATAGAAATAAGAAGGATATTTTTGGTTTGCCAATCCAGATATTGTTAATTGAAAGTAATATGAAAGTCAAAACTACACCCAGATTGGCTCCCACCACTAGAAAACCTGTCCTTTCAAGAGCTAAGTTATGCATTGAAATGAGTTTAGGAAAAAGCGTGATTACCGCTGTATAAATTAGCCCTCCAAGTACGAAGGTTATTCTATATGCTTTTCTGTAAAGTTTGCTTTTATTTATATCGTAAGATAAGGATTTACCGAACAGCTTTTTTGAGAATGGACCGGGTATTTTTTCTCCGTATTTCCCAATATGGTTCCAAATACTCAGCGCACTAAATATACAAAGAACTATTCCAAAAGAAAAAACCACGTACGGAACATTCTGGATCAAGTAAGGGCCAAAAGCTAGCCCAATAACGTTACCAGTACTCCAGGAAATTACAAATCTTGTCGTTATTGCAGTGGGATTTATCCCCTGTGCCTCTTCCTTGCTTGATAAAAGACCTTCAAGAGATGGGAAGAACGTACCAAAAAAGAGATTCATTCCCATAGAAAAAACAAAAAGATGCCATATTTTTGACCAATAATACCCCATTATCATAAAAACTGAAAAATATAACATATCATACATCAGCATTTTTTTATAACCTATACGATCACCCAGATGTCCAAGCGTTAATGTAGCAAAAATATACACAAGAGAACCTAGGAAGTTTATTAATCCTATTACTGTATAGGAGAGATCCCAGCTCGCAGCTTTTGTATTTATTGATGATAAGAGCATGTGTAAGAGAACCGAAAACAGCAAAGCAAATATATGAAACCTGTGTATATAGCCTTTCAAGGCATTATTACCCCCAGAAAAATCCATTAAAAACCGGGAGCCAAAAGACTCCCGGTAAATATTTCCAAACAGTCAGTTTTATTGTGACTGTGCTTCTATTTCTCTTTTAATTTCCTGTTCTGCCCAGGCAAGACCTTCTTTTACTGTTCTCTTTTGATTCAGTACGTCCCCAACCATTTGACCGATAATATTTCTTACTTCGTTCCATACTCCAACATTTGGATCTACTGAACCGTATTTTATCTGGCTTATTGGAACTTCTGCGTCCGGGTTCTGTTTGACATATTCTTTCCACTGTGGTGTTTCAAGGGCTGTTTTAACTGCTGGCATGTATCCAGTCTGTACAGACCAGAAAGCTTGAATTTCAGGGCTAAGAAGGAATTTCATGAATTCCCAGGCAGCTTGCTTTTGCTCTTCAGAAATGTTTGAGAACATAATTAAATCTGTACCTGCAAATGGAGGTGCCTGTACTTCCCACTTTGGAACAGGAGCCCAGGCCCATCCATGTTTACCAACACATGCGCTTTCAACATAAGGTTTACTCGCAATTGTTTCAATAAACATGGCGATTTTTCCGTCACCGAATATTCCATCAAGATATCCACCCTGTGTGTATGCAATTTCATATTCGTGAATCATATCATACATAAATTGAAGTGCTTCTTCAGCTTCAGGCGAATTGATTGCAATATTGAAACTACCATCGGGATTGATTTCAAGAATCTTTCCTTTATTGGCTCTCAGGAACACTACAAAATGGTCTATCGTTGTTCTGAAACCCATTCCATATTGATCGATTTCTCCATCACCATCAAAATCTTCTGTTAGCATCATGGCATCAAAGAACAGTTCTTCCATATCCTCAGGGGCGGATAATCCATATTCGTTAAATGCATCTGTATTGTAGTAAAGTACATAAGTACTTTTGTTGAATGGTACTGCGTATGTGGTATCACCCCAGGTGATCATTTCCTTGAACGGATTCCATATAGCATCCCATTCTTCTTCAGTAAAACCGATTTCTGGATCGCTTATGAATGAATCAAGTTCCTGCACTACGCCTCTTGGTATTAATTTTGCTGTCCAGTTCCCGTAGGCCTGAGAAAGTGCGGGGAGTGTACCTGCTTCAGCACTTGCTAGGAGCTTTTGCTGCAATGCTCCGTAGTTACCAACGTAAATAGGTTCTACTGCAATATCAGGGTTACCTTCATTAAAGAATTCCACAATCTCATTCAGAGCTTCACCATGTCCACCACCCATGGCATGCCAGAATTCAATGCTTATCTTCTCAGCAAAACTGAAAGAAGATAATACCAAAACTATTACAAGTAAAACGAAAAGTTTCTTCATTACCATACCTCCCTTATAGAAAATTGAAGTAATTTTACACAAATTAATTATAGCATTATGCCTTTTTTCTTCAAAAAAGAAATGATCGAGTTTACTAACACATCTGGAGATGAATTATTCACAAATATTTTATCGCTATTATTTTTGAAATTATCCAGATGTTTCTGAGCTCTCAAAATATTTTTCGCTTTCTCTTTTGATATTCCTTTTTTTCCCATTCTTTCCACTGCAAGTTCTTCGGGGCAATCTATCCAGATAATGCAATTGCACAGCTTTGATAATCCTATGTCAAAAAGTAATGCCCCATCAATTAAATGATCACTTTCATCATAGAAAGTGATCCGCTTTTTTACTTCATCAAATATTCTTGGATGAACCAGAGAGTTTAATCGCTTAAGTTTCTGTTGATTTAAAAATACAATATCTCCGAGCTTTTTTCTGTCCACTTTTCCGTTTTTATTAACGACATCTTTACCAAAATTATCCGTCAACAATTTTGCAGGTAAACTTCTTAAAATTTTATGACCAATTTTGTCAAGCTCATGTAACATAAATCCTTTATTTGAAAGCGCTCTTGAAATCATGGTCTTTCCGGAACCGGCTTTTCCAGTTAGACCTACTACGTTCATACCAGTCTTTTTCCTTCTTGTAGAACCTTTCTAATTTCATTGGCAAACTCGTTTGAACCAGCAGTTACTTCTTCAACCTCGTCTGGAGAAAGAACCGCAACGTCTGCTTCCAGTTCTTCGATATCATTCAGCTCATTGATAACGTCCTTTGTGTCTTCAGTAATAATAGCAAAAAAAGGAATCTCTTCGCCTTCCAGTATGTAGAGTTCTGAACCCGGATATCTTTTTACCATATCTACTACATTATTTATCATAAAAGATACCTCCGCTTTGCTTTAACAATTTTCTCACTGATATCCTCTTCCTTTTTTCCCATTAGTACTTGTGTGATCTTCTTACCTAATTCTACACCAGGTTGGTTGTAAGGATCAATATTCAATAATTTTCCCATAACAGCTGTAAGTAATTCGTAAAACATGATGAAATCACCTGTTGATGATTCATTTATTTTATCAAAAATAACGGTCATATTCTGGACTCCGTTGTTTGTAAGTGCTGCTGCTGTTCCTTCTAATTCTCTTTTAATTAAACTTGAAAGATCACTATCACTTAAATATTGCAGCTTATCAGGTATATTTACATAGTCTGGTAGTTTTACTTCGTTGCTGAATGTATTGACCTTAATAAATGTAATTATCTTATCATTAGGGCCTTCATTGTAGAGCTGAATTTGCGAATGCTGATCAATTGCACCCAGTGCCTTAACTGGCGTTTGACCAATGTTAACTTTTCGACCATCCAGATCATAACGCTTTCCCAATGATTCAGCCCACAACTGCCTGTACCAATCTGCAAAATTATACAACCTTTCTGAATAAGGCATCATAACAGAAATATTCTTATTTTCCTTTATTGATCTGTAAAATAGTAAGGCAGTAACCACCAGCGGGTTTTTTTCCGGTTTTTCGCAACTTATATACTTTCTCATTGCTTTTTTGGCACCTTTATACAAATCCTCAATGTTTATGCCTTCAGCCATCGCAGAAAGTAATGCTACCTGGGTCAATACACTGAATCTTCCCCCAACATCATGTGGAATATTCAGGGTTTTTATATCTTCTTTGTTAGCAATTTCTCTTAAGGTACCCTTTTTCGAATCTGTTGTAAAAACTAAATGCTCTTTAGGGGGAATTCCTCGATTCTCAAGCATCTGTCTTATAACAAGATAGTTAGCCATCGTTTCTACTGTTGATCCTGATTTAGAAATCACGTTGAATAACGTGTTTTTGAAATCAATTTTATCGGTTATAACTTTGAAAGATTCAGGATCCACATTATCAAGCACAAAAACTCGCGCTTTTCCTTCTCTCTGTTTATTTGATAGGTCATTCCAAGAGAAACCTTTCAAAGCGCTATGCAAAGCCCGATTACCCAGAGCGGACCCTCCTATACCAATCACGACAATGGTATCAAATTTCTGAATCCATTTTTCTAGACTTTTTACTTCATCAAGTGATTCATTTGTTTTAAGAATACGTAGAAATCCAGGGCTTGATTCTACTACATAATTTAAACTATGAGTTACTGCATTAACATCGGTTAATAATTCACTAACCGTGATACCCGTACCCAAATTTTCTTTAAAACAGTTGGAAAAATCGAACTTCAGCACCTGTTCACCCCTAGTACTCAATAATTGTCCTTACTTCATAATCCCTGAGTTTCTTTTTTGGTTCAAGGAAGGTTAGTTCAATCAATGATAAAATCGCAGAAACTTCTCCACCGGCTTTTTCAACCATTTTGCATATGGCTTCCATAGTTCCTCCAGTAGCAAGTACATCATCAACAATTAGAACTTTTTCACCTTCTAGCACAGCATCGGTATGCATTTCCAATTTCGCTTTTCCATACTCCAAGGTATATTCAATAGAATGTTTTTTATAAGGAAGCTTTCCCGGCTTACGAACCGGAACGAACCCCTTACCAAAATGAAGTGCAATGGGCGCTGCAAAAATAAAACCCCTCGCTTCCGGAGCTAACACAACATCGAAGTCAAGGTCATCTACCTTTTCATTCAAAATCGTTAAGCATTCTTTAAAACTTTCAGGATTTTTTAACATTGGAGTGACATCTTTGAAAATCACACCAGTTTCTGGGAAATCCGGTATGTCTCTAACATAGTCCCTTAAATTCATATCATTTCCTCCTTGAAAACGGATGCTGTAACATCGGTTATTTTAACACAATGCGACTGCCATTTCTCAAATTTAATGCTATAATGCTTAGTGAAATAAATAACATTCCCTGGGAGGTGCACGTATTGTCCGAAGCAGTTCGAGAACATAGCCAAAAACTATATGATAAGCTTGATGAATTCATTGAATCGATGCAGAGCACGCCAGGAGTATTAATCAATGTATTACACTACGCCCAGAAACTCTTTGGTTATCTGCCTGTAGAACTTCAGGAACACATTGCCAATAAACTAAAAGTTCCACCAAGCCAGGTATATGGTGTCACTACCTTTTATAACTTCTTCTCAACTAAACCTAAAGGCAAATATCAGATCAAGGTTTGTGTTGGAACAGCATGTTATGTAAAAGGCGGCGACAAAATACTGGAACGTTTCAAGGAAGAGTTAGGAGTTGAGCTCGACGAACCAACAGAAGATGGACTATTCTCAGTACATGCCGTTAGATGCGTTGGAGCATGCAGTATGGCCCCGGTAGTAATGGTTGGTCAAGACGACTTCTATGGTCGCTTGACACCAGATGCAGTAAGAAAAATCATAAATAAGTACAGGGGGGAAAACGATGCCGAAAATAAAAAGTCTTGACGATTTAATGAAAATCAAGGAGAAAGCACTTAAAGGTTTAAAGATGAGGGATTCCGGCAAAAAAGGAAAAATTATTGTTGCTATGGGAACCTGTGGTATCGCTGCCGGTGCAAAAGACACGTTAAGTGCAATCGTTAATTACCTGGATGAAAAGAATATTGATGATATTTCAGTTGTCCAGTCAGGCTGCTTTGGTTTATGCGATGTGGAACCTACAATAGAGGTTAATCTAGAAGGAGAAGAACCTATTATTTACGGCCATGTAACTCCCTCACAAGCTAAAAGAATAATTGATAGACATATACTTGGAGGAAATGTTGTATCCGATCTCGTTGTTAAACGCGGAGAACTTTAAAAGAGGTGATTTGTGGTGCCCGCAGTCGAAAACACAATTCTCATTTGCGCTGGTGGTGCATGTATTTCTGCCGGAGAAAAATCAGTAAAAAACGAAATAGAAAACGCACTTGAGGAGTATGCGCTTAATGAAGTAGTTCAGGTCGTAGAGACTGGTTGCATGGGTGCCTGTGATCTGGGACCCATAGCTGTGATTTATCCAGAGGGTATATTCTACCAAAAACTCGATGCAAAGGCTGCAAGAAAGATAGTAGAAGAACATTTGCTAAAGGGCCGTGTAGTAAAAGAATACCTTTTCAAAGGTGATACAGGTGAAATAAAGGAAAAACCACAGGAAGAAATGCCGTTTTTTACCGAACAAGTAAAAATCGCCACAAGAAATCTTGGAGTTGTTGATCCACTTTCAATAGAGGAATTTATTGCCCAGGATGGTTTCTTTTCGTTACACAAAGCTCTAAAAGAAATGACTCCTCAAGATATTATAGACGAACTCAAGAAAAGTGAAATCAGAGGAAGAGGAGGAGCAGGTTTTCCCACCGGTTTAAAGTGGGAACTCACAAAAAAGAATAAAGAAAATCCAAAATATGTTATTTGCAACGCCGATGAAGGCGACCCTGGAGCTTTTATGGATAGAGCAATTTTAGAAGGCGATCCTTATAATATCGTTGAAGCAATGACTATTGCAGGATATACAATAGGAGCAGCAAAGGGTTATATATATATTAGAGCAGAATATCCGCTTGCAATTGAACGTTTTTCCAATGCTCTTGAGGAATCCAGAAAGATGGGTTTTCTGGGTGACAACATTTTAGATACAGACTTCAGCTTTGATATTGAAATAAGAATCGGAGCTGGCGCTTTTGTATGTGGTGAAGAAACAGCTCTGATAAACTCAGTTGAAGGTAAACGCGGAATCCCAGAAGTAAAACCGCCCTTCCCTGCGGAAAAAGGATTGTGGGATAAACCAACCCTAAATAACAATGTTGAAACCTATGCCAATATACCCATGATTATAAGAAATGGTGGCGAATGGTTTTCACAATTTGGCGTTGAAGGCTCAAAAGGCACAAAAGTATTTGCTCTTGCAGGAAAAGTGAAAAATACTGGACTCGTAGAGGTACCAATGGGAATAACACTTAAAAAGTTGATTTATGAAATTGGCGGAGGTGTTCCCAACGGTAAAAAGCTTAAGGCTGTTCAAACTGGTGGTCCAAGTGGAGGTTGTATTCCCGAACACCTTCTGGACACTCCAATTACTTATGACAATATGAAGGAACTTGGTACAATCATCGGTTCTGGCGGAATTATTGTTATGGACGAAGATGATTGTATGGTAGATGTTGCCAAATTCTTCCTTGACTTCACTGTTGAAGAATCCTGCGGAAAATGCACCCCGTGTAGAGAAGGAACACCAAAGATGCTTGAAATACTAGAACAAATAACAAATGGCGAAGGAACAGAAGAAGATCTAGAAATACTAAAGGTGTTGGGGAAACACATAATGGAAAATTCATTATGTGGTTTGGGTCAAACAGCACCTCAACCGGTCGTATCTACCATGAGATATTTCTGGGATGAATACCTCGCTCATGTTAATGAAAAACGATGCCCCGCTAAACGTTGTAAATCACTTTACAGAGTTGTTATAGATGAGAACAAATGTGTTGGTTGTACTGCATGTGCAAGGGTTTGTCCTGTTGATGCAATTTCAGGAAGCCCCCGTGAAGTGCACGAGATCGATCCGGAAATCTGTACTCGCTGTGGCAGTTGTCTCGATGTATGTCGATTCGATGCCATAAGCAAAGTTTCACCCTAGTCACTCACTTTTTTTGAAGGGCTGAAAGGAGGATTTAGATGTCTACTGAAAAAATAAGAGAAAAAGTCCTTGATTCCTATAACGAATGTAAAAAGGATAGCTTAAACGAGGATGATATTCTTTTGAATACGTTGCACTCTCTACAAAAAGAATTCAATGGTTATATTCCCCTTGAAGCAGCAGAGATGCTTTCAGAATTGATGGATGAACCTGCATCAAAGATAAATGAGGTTCTAACATTCTACACAATGTTGTCAACGAATGAACGAGGAAAATACATTATCAGGGTTTGTAAAAGCCTTCCCTGTCATGTAACAAATGGTGAAAAGGTAATTAACCAACTAAAGATAAGACTGAACATAGATTTTGGTGAAACTACTGAAGATGGATTATTTACATTAGAACAGAGCAGTTGCCTTGGCTTATGCGGAGTTTCTCCAGTGATGTTAATAAATGACGAAGCTTATGGAAATCTCACCCCGGAAAAAGTAGACAAGATTATTGACAAAATAACTGAAGTAGAAAGAGGGGCTTCCAAATGAGAAAACCAATTACTATACTTGTATCAGTAGATTCAAATAGTATACTACTTGGTGCCAGACATCTCAAAAACTATCTCCTTTCACTTATTAACAAATACAATTTAGGAGATATGGTTGAAGTACTTGAGACAGGAAGTTTTGGTAAATATGGTGATAAACCGCTATTTTTGCTTCTACCCGATAACAGAATATATGGGCTTCAGCAGAAGCTAGATGTAGACAGATTCGTAGAAGAGCAACTCTTAAAGGGAAGACCAATTGACGATCTTATAATAGAAAATATTGATATTCCTGGTGCTATAGAAGCAACAGAAAGAACGGAAGAAAACCGAATTGTATTAAAAAGAATTGGGTCTATTGACCCTCGAAATATTGAAGAATTTATTGCTATGGATGGTTACCAAAGTCTTTTTAGAGCTCTCAAAACTGATAGAGATGAACTATTAAGAACCGTTAAAGACAGTAACTTGAGAGGTCGTGGCGGTGCTGGTTTCCCAACCGGACTGAAATGGGAATTTACGAAAAATGTCAAAGCTAAAGATAAGTTTGTTGTTTGCAACGCAGATGAAGGTGAGCCCGGTACATTCAAAGACCGGCTTATCATGGAAGGCGATCCCCATTCGGTAATCGAAGGCATGGCAATTGCAGGATATGTTGTTGGAGCTAATAAAGGTTACATTTATATAAGGGGAGAATATTTTGAATCTGTAAGTAACCTTAAAATTGCAATAGATCAGGCCTACGAATATGGATTGTTGGGAAAAAATATTATGGACACCGACTTCAATTTTGATCTGTCAGTTAGACTTGGTGCTGGTGCTTATGTGTGTGGTGAAGAAACAGCGCTCATTGAATCAATCGAGGGTAAATCCGGAAGACCTAGACTTAAACCACCATATCCTCCAGTAAAAGGTCTGTATGAAAAACCCACAGTCGTAAATAATGTAGAAACCTTTGCCAACATTCCTGACATCGTTAATAACGGTTCAGAATGGTTCAAATCAATTGGTACCGAATCATCGGCAGGGACAAAGGTCTTTTGTCTGTGCGGAAACGTTGTAAATAAAGG
>JASMTM010000145.1:0-4489 GCA_041694295.1 Petrotogales bacterium | reverse complement strand
ACCCTATACCCCAGACCCTATACCCGATTTCTTATAAGGTCTCGCTTTCTCGTGTTTTAAACTTCCGTACAACGAACAGCCAACAACGTACAACGTGTTTTTTAATTTTATGGATGAAGCGTAAGCGTCGGACGATGAATGTGTTTTGTCTCTTACCAGACCCTAAACTCCAGACCCTATAACCGTTTTTCATACGGTCTCGGATTCTCGGTTTATGTTTCATCTCATCATCCGCTTTTTATCTACCATGACGTAAAAAAGGTCCAAAATAATCACTACTTGTAATTTCTTGCAGCTCTCATAAAAGCAGCGATATTTTCAGGTGGAGTTTGCAGTGGTATGTCGCAGCCTGAACTCAGTATAAAATTAGGTACACCTTCCATATTATTTAGAAGTTTTTCAGTTGCAATTTCAACTTCCTTTTCATTAGATTGAAGAAACACTCCTACTGGATCTATGTTACCTATTAAATAAACATCCTTAGGTATTTTCTTAGCAGCGTCATTAAGATCTACTACACTATCCAAACTGAGCCCGTATGCCCCACTGTTTCCCATCATATCGATTATATGCTCAGTATTTCCACAGATGTGATAAACAAGGGGAGTTGAAATATTTGATTTAAGTTCTTCGAAGTAATTAAGCGCAAAGCGACTGAATTGTTTTTTTGATAGAAGTACTGCCGTTGGTTCAAGAACAGCTATTAAATCAGTGCCGTTGTCTATTAGTGCTTTAGAGTATTCGATCACCACTTTGGTACAAAATGCTATCACTCTCTGTGCGAAATCGGGTTCCTCTATAAGTTTCATGCACAAATCAGTTACACCCACAAGTTCGCCAGCAAGGCTAAATGGTCCGATCACGTAGCTACCCTTTATTTCGGGCAGTTCATTAGCCATCATGGCTGCAACATCAGTGAAAACTTTCATTCGTTTAGTTACACCCTTCCAGGAATTTTCGATAGAAGCTAACTCTTCAGGTCCTTTAACAGGATGTTTTTTCACATATGGATTGTCATCTTCGGGGAAGGCTATTTCAAGGCCTAAAGCTTCAGCTTCAACGGTCAGGTCCATCATGAAAAATAGCCCATCAGGGTGAAAATCGTTCATAAGTCTGGACAAAGATTTGAACTGAACCTCAGCATTTGTAAGATTTTCTCTTAGTGATGTACCGGTGAGCCTTGCTCCCGGTGCTCCGAGCAAAGGTATAACAGATCTTTTATTTGACATTGTTATCCTCCATAAATGTTGATTTTCCGTAATATCATTAGGAATTACAGGTCCAAAATTTGATTTTGAAGAAACTTTTATACTGGATGATAATTATTTCTTATCACAAAGAATGTCCGTTCAAATTATTTCATCCGTAATACGTTTTGCTCCATCTTCTATTTCAATTTCATAAGTATCCAGCTCGATGTCAAACTCATCTTTGTATTCATTAAAAAGATCTTTTTTTATCGTTTCTAATTTATTTTTTTCGCAGATGGCAAGAACCGAACCACCAAAACCAGCGCCAATCATTCTGCATCCCGTTACTCCATCTGAATATCTAAGTGTATTTACAATAAAATCGATTTCTTCGCAGGACACCTCATAGTCCATGGCAAGCGATTCATGAGACTGGATAAGAATTCTTCCAAGATTTTCAAAATTTGAGTGGTTAAGCATATCAACGGCCTCATGCACGCGTTCGTTTTCAGATATCACATGCATAGCCCTTTTGAAACCAACTTCGCTCATATTTGAACGATTCATAAGAATTTCTGTTAATTTGAGGTCACGATAGCTCTCTTTTCCCAGTTCCTTTAGTGCATCATGAGCTTCCTGGCGTCTTTTGTTGTATTCTCCCCCGGATAATTTGTGATCGACCTTGGAATTGAAAATCACCAAACTGTATTCTCCCGTTTTCACAGGGACGTAATTATACTCAAGGCTCTTTGTATCAAGAAATATAGCATGTTCTTTCTTTCCTCTAACAGAAATAAACTGATCCATAATACCGCACTGGACTCCAACAAAGTCATTTTCTGCTTTTCTTGTAAATTTTATACGTTCCTCTTTGGTTAAACTCAGTTCCAGATAGTCGTTCAGTGCAGTTATTACCGACACTTCTAGAGCTGCTGAGCTGGATAAACCTGCACCTTCCGGGACATTTGATTTAATTTCAATTTCAAGACCAGGAAAAGTGACGTTTTTTTCATTCTTTAACACCCAAAAAATACCCTTAATGTAATCTGACCAGTCATTAGTTTTTTCTATTTTAGAAACATCGAACTCCGCAGTTCCGTATTTCTTTGAATTAATCTTAATCGTTGTACCATCGATTTCCTGAATACCTGTCTGCGTGAATCTGTTTATTGCCGCAGGTAAAACAAAACCATCGTTGTAATCAGTGTGTTCACCTACAATGTTTATTCTTCCTGGTGCAATGTAAAATCTTTTTTCCTTCATTAATCTACCTCCGTTTCTTGTAATTGTTTGGCAACATTTTTAGGATCAGCTGGATTTATAAAATTCCAGCTTCCTGTTTCCACACTGGCCATCCATTTTATTTTGTCTTTACTTCTTTTTGGTGGGCAAAATTCAATATGAAAATGAAACCATTCATCATAAATTTCTCTTGTATTGATTGGCGCATTGAAAAGCATCATCATATAAGGAAATTCTTCTTCAAACAATTTATCATAACGCTTAACAGTATCCAATAATAAATTGCCCAGATGTCTCTTTTCATTCCCAGTAAGGTCTGTGATTGAAGAAACATGTCTTTTTGGATAAATGTGAACTTCATAAGGAAATCGTGCGTAAGGAGGAACAAGTGAAAAAAATGACTCATTTTCTTTGATAATAGTATCTTCGTTTAATCCTTTAACAAAATTGCAAAGCGAACATTCACCATTTTTGTAATAACTCATTTTCATTTGACGAACTTTTCTTTCCATTCGAGGGGGTAGGTATGAAAAAGCATATAACTGACCGTGAGCATGGCTCAGAGTTGCTCCTACCTCTTTTCCCCTGTTCTCAAAAATGTAAATATATTTTATATCATGTATTTTGGAAAGCTCATTGTATCTGTTACACCATACTTCAATGAGTTTGTGAATCTGATACTTGGACATGTCAGACACTGAAAGATCGTGTTTTGATGTGTACATAATAACTTCGCATTTTCCAAGAGCTCTTTTTTTCTTGAAATGTTCTTCATTTTCAGATATTTGGGGAGGATTAAGGGCAAGTGAAGGAAACCTGTTGTCGAAAACCACAAGATCATAGTCTCTTTTAATTTCTAATACTCCAGGACACAAAGGGCAAGCATCCTCAGGAAGAACCGGTCTGCTACTTCTACCAGATGATATTATCACCCATTCTCCAGTCAAAGGATTTAATCTTAGTTCATGCATTGGCTTAACCTCCTTATAAAAGGATAGCACTAATTAAATCCTTTAAGCAAATGAAAAAGGTGGGGAGGTCCCACCTTAGTTGACAGTTATTCCTATTTTATTCCTTTTTAAGAAACACCAAGGATTTTATCAATCTTATTCTTGTCAAAACCAACTATTACCTGATTTCCCATAATTACAACGGGAACACCCATCTGCCCACTTTTACGGTACATTTCCTGAGCTTTCTTTTGATCTTTACTAACATCTACATCCTTGAAGGGCACTCCCAGCGATTTGAAGTACCTTTTCACTTTTCTGCACCACGGGCATGAAGGAGTAGAATAAACTGTTATTTTGGTATGCACTTTTTCACCTCCTATACCCTTATAGGGTATTTGTTTTGATTATATCAACAGTTTTTAAAAGTGTCAACAATTATAGAGTTATTAATACTATTTCTGGAAATGTTAGAAATCGCAAATGAAACCATGAGCCAATCCCCGAAGTAATGAACCCTCTGGTCCCTTGATAATCAAAAAAACCTCTAATTTTGCTTATTTCGTTTCTGTAAAACAATTTGGTAATAAAGGGTATATATACCTGCCCGGCATGGGTATGACCGCACAGATATATTTCCGGTTTTGTTCCGTCGAACCGTCTTATTGAATGCGGATAGTGGCCCATTAATATCAGTCTATGAGACGTAAGCAATTCATATTGTTCGTTCAAGGGCATTCCTGCGATGCTTATATAACTTTTCTTACCTCTAACCACTGCGTCAGTTCCGTTAAGAAGAGAAATATTTGCCCTATTGTAAATATCCATAATTTTGTTCTGGGTAAAATAATCCCAATTCCCAGTTACTGCGTAAACGGGGGCTATATAAGATAGTTTGGTAAAGAATCTTTCAAGATCTTCGTAGTTAGTGTTTTGTGTTACCGCGTCACCACCAAAAAGTATGATGTCGGGAGAAAGATTATTGATTTTGTTCAATATGCGATCATGAAAACCAGTGTATCCATTCATATGCAAATCACTGAAAAATACAATTTCCATGCTATAATCAGGGGATAAATTAATTTCTTTAAGTACAATCATATTGGG
>JASMTM010000144.1:0-5164 GCA_041694295.1 Petrotogales bacterium | reverse complement strand
TGAAAGGGAAATATGTAATATTATGCACTGAAGAAACGCAAAAACTCTATCCTGATCCCTCAAAAATAGTTATCCTTGGTTCCAGAAAAGAACTCTACTCGGTAGCAGCCAACCTTTTTGATGTATTGCTTTCCTTATCCAAAAATAATTACGAAGTAGCCTTTTGCGAACCTTTTCCGGAGACCGGTATTGGACTGGCCATAATGAACAGATTAAGAAAGGCTTCCTGGAAAACTGTCAAAAGATAGCAGGCTTACTTCTCCACTGCATTGTTTTCTATATCTCTTTATACACCTATTGAAGATAAGATTTTATTATTGGTGTATACTTTTTACAAAGGTAGTCTTGACCGGAGGTGGTCAGGTGAAATATATAGGTTTGTGTGTTGGCTCAAGTAGTGTTTCTTATTATTCAGACAATGAAACTAAACATTTATCCCATGGAGGAAATCCCCAAAAAATACTCTCACAAGTCCTTGAATCTTTCGATGAAAATGATTCGACAATCATTGTCACAGGTCGAAAAGGTAAAAGGATACTTGATCTGCCCCAGGTTTCTGAAGTTGAAGCAACTGAAGTGGCTTACAGTGAATTAAAACCAACATATGGAAATGTAGACGCTGTAGTAAGCGCCGGTGGAGAAAATTTTACATTGTATAGGGTCAATGAAAAAGGTCTAATTACTGGTATATTTACCGGAAACAAATGTGCTTCTGGAACAGGAGAATTTTTTCTACAACAAATAGAAAGGATGGGTATTTCTCTTAATTATGCAAACTCTGTTGATACAGAAAAAAGTTACGAGCTGTCGTCCAGATGTTCTGTTTTTTGCAAAAGTGATTGTACCCATGCTTTGAACAAAGGTATAAATAAAGATCAGGTATTAAATGGTCTGGGTAAAGTTATGGCGAGTAAAATAATTGAACTTGCGCATAAAGCCAGAGCGAAAAAAATAATGTTAATAGGTGGAGTAAGCAAAAATGAATTGATGAAAAAACATCTTAGAAGAAACCTCGATATCGTCGTTCCGAATGAAGCTCTTTATTTTGAAGCATACGGCGCAAAAATCTGGGGTGAACAAAACAGCGTCATACAAAAGAATTCAGGAAAAGTCTTCAAGAATTTTGAACTATCATTTACACTACATCCTCCTCTTTCTAAATACAAGAATGAAGTTGAATTTAAAGAAATGAATTTCGAAGAAGCTGAATCTGGTGATAAATGCATTCTGGGTATTGATGTAGGTTCAACCACAACAAAGGCTGTTGTCGTCAGGGAAAAAGACAATGCGATTCTTGCTGGTGTTTATTTAAGAACACTTGGTGACCCTGTCAGAGCAGCTCGAAATTGCTATAGAGATATCAAGAACCAGTTAAAAGATAAACAGGTGGAGTTTAGGGGAATGGGTGTAACCGGTTCTGGAAGAAAAATTGTTGGGTTACACGCAATGACCGATGCGGTTTACAATGAAATAATGGCTCATTCCAAAGCAGCAGCTTATTTTGACCCGGAGGTCGACACAATATTTGAAATTGGTGGACAGGATGCCAAATACACATATTTGATTAATGGAGTCCCTGCATCTTACGCCATGAACGAAGCTTGTTCCGCTGGAACTGGATCCTTCCTTGAAGAAGCCGCAAGAGAATCATTAAATATCGATTATAAAGAAATAGGCGATTACGCTATGAAAAGTACAAATCCCCCAAATTTCAGCGACCAGTGTGCTGCATTTATTGGTAGCGATGTGAAAACAGCCATTCACGAAGGAATCAACCATGAAAATATCTGTGCTGGTCTCATATATTCAATATGCCTGAATTATTTAAATAAAGTTAAGGGCAATCGACCCGAGGGAAAGAAAATCTTTATGCAGGGGGGCGTCTGTTACAACAAGGGTGTTCCTGTAGCCATGGCTGCTCTCACAAATAAAAAGATAATTGTTCCCCCTTATCCTGGACTGATGGGTGCCTTTGGTGTAGCTCTCATGGTGAAGGAAAACCAGAAACTTGGTCTGATAAAAAAGGAAACATTCCTTCTCGACACTCTCATTAACAGGGATGTCATATATAAATCAAGCTTTGTATGCCAGGGTGGCAAGGAGAAATGTGACAGAAAATGTGTAATCAACATTATCGAACTTGATGGAAAAAAGTATCCTTTTGGTGGAGCATGTAATAAATATGAAAATGTAATTCACGAACTCAATATTGAACCTTCAGAATATAATTTTCTGAACAAGCGAGAAAAAATCGTTTTCTCTGAGGGGGTCAGATTAGATAACGAGAACACCTCCCCAACAATAGGACTGAATCCTTCATTTTCAATGAACACAATATTTCCTTTGTTCCATAGTTTTTTCAAAGAACTGGGTCTTGATGTTCTGCTCCCAGATAAAACCGATAAAGAAGGCTGGGAGAGAAGAGGTGCTGAATTTTGCTTCCCGGTAGATATTTCACACGGTTATATGTACGACCTGCTCAAAAAATCTCCTGATTATATTTTTCTACCAAGAATCAGAGGTATAAAAGTTCCTAACTCAGATAATTACAATGTTTTCTGTCCTTTTGTACAGAGTGAAGCTGATCTGTTAAAGTCAGGATTTCCAGAACTAGAAGAATACAATATCATCGAAAAAAACATAGATTTTTCAACCGGATTTGAAGAACAGGAAACGGTTTTTGAAGATATTGCAGAACAACTTGGCAAAACAAGAAATCAGGGTAGAACTGCTTACAAAAATGCACTAAAAACTTATAAAAAGGCTGTCAAGAAAATTAAAGAGCTATCAAGAGACTTTTTTAGAAAATTGGATGAAAGCGAGTTTGGTGTTGTGCTTTTCGGACGTTCTTATAATGCATTTTCATCTGACGCAAATATGGGCATACCTGAAAAACTTGCAACAAGAGGTATTCCCGTTATCGGCTTCGATTCGCTACCTTATGAAAATGAACCAGGATATAAAAATATGTACTGGGCCTGGGGAGAAATGATTCTAAAAGCAGCAAGATATGTTAAAAAGAACGAGAGATTATTTGGTTTATACATAACGAATTTCAGTTGTGGTCCGGATTCATTCTTAATCTCATATTTCAGGGATATAATGGGCTCAAAACCTTCCCTTGTGCTCGAACTGGATAGTCACACAGCAGACGCTGGTTTGGAAACACGTATAGAAGCATTCCTTGATGTTGTAAGAAGTTACATGAGAATAGAACCTCCCTCTGAAAGACCTTATGTAAAACAGCCGGAAATATCATTAAAAAAAGGTGATTTAAGAATAAAAACAGCATCAGGCGAGAAATTCTCACTTTCTGATCCAAGAGTAAAGGTTTTATTCCCAACTATGGGAGAATTTGGCGCAAAAGCTCTTGCTTCTGCATTTGAATTTCATGGGGCAAAAACGGAGGTGTGTCCTGTCCCTGATATGAATATATTTCAAAAAGGCAGAAGTAATTCGTTATCAAAAGAATGTCTTCCTTTACAACTAACGCTTGGTAGTCTCGTAAATTATCTGGATGAAAATAACAGTAAAGACGATGTCATACTATATTTCATGCCAGAAACAATGGGACCGTGTCGTTTTGGCCAATACAGTGTTTTTATAAACTTGTGGCTGAAGCAGAACCGAATAAAAAATACAACCCTGTTGAGCCTTAACTCTGAAAATGCATATGCGGGTTTAGGAACTACGTTTAAACTCAGATTGTGGCTTGCTATTATAATCTCAGATGTGCTTCAAGATGTTGAACACTCTCTGCTAACACTTGCCGGGGATAGAAATGAAGCGAAAATAGCCATTGAAGAAGCAAAAAGCATTCTTTTGAGGTCCCTTTCCGAGGATAGAATGCAGCAGGTATACACGAAATTAGAAGAAGTTGTTTCGATAATTGGCTCTGTTGAGAGAAAGGCTGAATATGAAGATACTCCAAAGGTATTGGTAACAGGAGAGATCTATGTCAGAAAAGACGAATTTTCAAGAAAAAATCTTGAAGGCTTTTTTGCAGATAATGGCATCATAACTCATGTTTCACCTGTACATGAGTGGCTTTACTACACAGATTATCTATTTCTGAATAAATTGATATCTCCTGATTCCACATTCGCTGACCGATTGAAGAAAAAGGCAGAAATTCTTGTAAAAAAACAGGTCGAAATGCGTGTTAAGAAAATCTTTGAAAAAACAGGCATTTATGAAGCTGAGCCGATTGATGTAGAAAGCTTGATCGAAGCCGCGAAAAAACATCTACATCCAAGGCTTACAGGGGAGGCTATTATTACCGTAGGTACTGCTCTATATGACATTGTTGACCGTTATGAAGGTATTATATCAATAGGACCCTTTGGTTGTATGCCAAGCAGGATTGCCGAAGCTATAATTAAAAAGGGAGTAAACAGTTTGAAGGAACAGGCCGAAGGAGTAAAATCCAAGGTTTTCGAAACCCTCGGTGATGTTCCCATAATGTATCTGGAAGCTGACGGTAATCCTTTCACCCCTACAGTTGAAAACAGACTTGAAGCACTCGTTGTACAGGTTCAAAGATTAAAAGAATTTCTCAAAGTTAGCTCGGGAAAAGAATAACCAGAAAACGTTGTGCGATAGTAGGTTGTGCGTTGTGCGTGTAAAAAACCGTCCATGGTCCAACGCTCCGCTTGGTCCATCGTCCATCGACTGGTGCTTAAACCCATTGATATGCGCTTCGCGGTACTCCTCTCTAGAGGAGAATAATTCAAAAACAAGTTGTGCGATAATTCGTTGTGGGTTGTAGGCAAATTCAAAAAAAACAAAACAAAACCCGAGAGAAATACCATAGATGCAAAAACACGTGAACCGTTTTCCGTTGTTCGATTGGTTCTAATGCCCTCTAGAGAGGGATGCCGAAGGCTGGGTGTGTTGATTTGAAACGTGAAAACGTTGTACGATAGTAGGTTGTACGTTGTGCGGAAAGTCAAAACACGAGAAGCCGAGAGTTAGATAATACAACACGTCCATCGTCCATCACTTCGTTTCGTCCATTGAAGGTGCAAAAGACGTGAACCGTTTTTCGTTGCCTGATTTGTTTTTGTTCTAATGCTTTTTGAGAGGGCTGGGTGAGGGAGTGTTTATGTGCTTTTTAGTCTCCTAGGTTTTTCTCGGATTCTCGGACTCTCGCTTTCTCGTGTTC
>JASMTM010000143.1:0-3398 GCA_041694295.1 Petrotogales bacterium | reverse complement strand
AACCTACTCTGATGATACACAAATTATGCTTGCTGTAGCTCGTTCTATAAATAAAGATGGTTTTGACCAAAAACATTTTGCGTTTGAACTAAAAGAATGGCTCAGTTACGAGCTTGGTGGAGGAAAAGCCACCAAAAAAGCAGCAAGAAACATAAATTATAACAACGATGAATTTCTGAACTTCTACGAATGTTATACAAAAGCTGGTGGAAACGGTACAGTAATGAGAATACTTCCACATATTGTCTCTAGTGACAATTACAGTCAAATTCTTAAGAACTCATTAGAAGACACACTCATAACCCATGGTTCGCCTGTGGCAGTTTTAGGTGAAGTTTATTTTAGCAGTTTCTTGTACCAATTGTTTAATGGTGAAGAACCAATAAAAGCACATAAACAGGCAGAGAATCAAGCAATGGACTTTAACTTAGTACCACATGTAAGCAATAACTGGCTGAAAAAGTGGGAATCAGTAAACGGTGAAACATACGAAAAAATTGAAGAAAGAATTAAAAAACAACTTCAGCAAAAATCATTACTACTGAACAGTTTTTTAGAATTAAGCAAAACAGATAAAGATTATTACACTGCAATAGGAGCTACTGGAATGTACAAAGGATCGGCGATTAACTCAACCCTTGCTGCAGTCTACACACTAATAAAGCATTTCAACGAAAGTTTCTTAGAAACTATAAGTATCCCTTGCTACATGGAAAATGCAGACACTGATACAGTTGGCTTAATGACAGGGATAATAAAAGGTTACTGTATGGGAATAAAAAATATTCCAGATGAACTACTGGAGAACATACAGGATAAAAAATATATTTTGAAAGTAGCCAAAAAACTAATTAATAGGGAATTTACCGATATAAAATCAGTAGACAAAAATGGAAAAAAGTTAAACACAATAAAATCCAGACTTTATCAGTTGAAGAAAAAAGATGTGATAAAAACAAAAATATTCGGAACTGGAGTGGTAACAGAAAACAAATTTGTAAACAACACTTATCATGTAAAGGTGCACTTCGATTGCGGGCAGAGCATCCTACTAACACGGACAAAGAAACAACCCTGAATGCTGAATACAAACAATCTAATAAAGTGGAAGGAATGAAAGAAAATGGATTTAATGAACAGACAACCACGAGTAGGTGGTAACGCAATTAACTATTATTACACCTGCAAAACACAGTTGTGGTTCTTTTTACATCATATAACAATGGAAGACACTTCTGAATATGTCGAATTAGGAAAATTACTACAAGAAAACTACAGCGAAGGCGAAGAAAAAGACATACAATTTGATGAAATTTCATTAGATATTTTGCGACCAACCAAAGAAATCATTGAAATAAAAAGAAGTAAAGAAATTAAAGAAAGTCATATTTATCAAGTGAAATATTATATTTATTACCTGAAGAGAAAATATGGACTTACCGATTTCAAGGGTAAACTCACCTATCCAAGAGTGCACAAAACCTATGATGTATATCTACATCCTGATGACGAAGTAGAACTTGAAAATGCAGTTGAAGAAATAAACAACATATTTTACATGAAAACACCACCAAAACCAAAAATGAAAAAAATCTGTCGAGGTTGCTCTTATTTTCAATTATGTTTTTGCTAATGAAAGGAGGGGGAAGTTAGCTCATTAAAGAGCGGAAAAAATGAAGAAAAACTATTTTGTATTTTCAAGCGGAACACTGAAGCGGAAAGACAACACAGTAGCATTAGAAAAGCTGGATGGTAAGAAAAAGCACATCCCGGTTGAGAAAATAGAATCACTTTACTTATTTGGAGAGATAACATTCAACACCAGATTGTTATCCTTCTTAACCCAAAAACAGGTTTTGGTTCACATGTTTAACAGAAATGGTTGGTATATAGGATCCTTTGGACCCAGAAAAAAGAAAATTTCTGGAAAACTAAAGATTAATCAAGTAAAGGCATATCTGAATAAGAAAAGAAGACTTGGACTTGCCCTACTATTCATTGATGGCGCCATGTACAACATGATAAGATTACTGCAAAGAAATAAAGAAAACATAGAAAAACCAGATATAACTGACTTAAAAGATTTAAAAGAACAACTACCTACTGCTAAGAATGTTAACCAATTAATGGCTATAGAAGGCACATTTAGACAGTTTTACTATCCTCTGCTGGCAGAAATTACTTCACAGGAGTTTACAGGTAGAAAGAAAAGACCGCCAGTAGGCAAGCTAAACAGCTTAATTTCCTTTGGCAATACATTACTTTATACGACAACACTTAATAAAATCTACCAGACTCAGCTGGACCCCACTGTCAGTTATTTACATGAACCATGTGAAATGAGATTTTCCTTATCACTTGATATTGCTGAAATTTTCAAACCAATTATAGTAGACAGATTGATCATCTCCTTGTTCAACAAAAAACAAATAGATGAAAAAGATTTTGATGAAGATTTCAACTCCACATTACTAAATGAATCAGGAAGGACAAAATTCATAACTGCTTACGAAGACTTCCTTAAAAATACAATATTCTATCCAAAACTAAAAAGAAAAACATCTTACGGTTCACTGATAAGGTTCGAATGCTATAAGCTCATAAAAAGTCTCATTGAAACTGAAGACTACAAACCACTTCATATGTGGTGGTAAGCACATTTCAATGATTACTCCAGTAATAAATATTCATAGTTAACTATATAATTTATTATTAACTTCTTATACTTCAAAAGACCATCATTTAAAAAATTAGATAAAAATCGTTGAATTCCACAAACTACTTTGAATGTTAACTACAAAATTTAGTACGTTTTCCGTATCGTCGGACCTCGGTTACAAAACGATTACTTTGTAAATCTGGAATTTCGGATGAATTCTATCCTTTTATATAAATCGCATTTCACTCCTCTTCTATTAATATTCTCAGAGCTTAATCTATTTGTCACAGACCTTCGTCGGACCTCCCTTTTTGCTACTTCTACTATAGACCTTTATGGTACTTGTTTTTAGTTAATTTTATGGTGATTGTGAATACTTTCACAGAGGTCCGACGAAATTCGCCTTTTTTGTCACTCCATTATAATGATTGCTAATATTGCCTGAAATCATTTATCCAAAATAATTTCATCTATGTATTGTCACAATTTGTGAAATAATACTTAGAAAAATAGGGTTTTATAACAATCAATACGAACTTACCTTGACTTGCCACTTAGCTTTTTACTATAATATTCCTGTAATATAAGGGTTGGCTAAGAACCATAGTGGTATGGAAACCCGCGGATATACGGTTTAACTGTCTGCGGTGATCTTGTTGGCTAAGAACCATAGTGGTATGGAAACCAGGGATATTTTTCTGCGATCCGTGAGGGCGTAGTGTTGGCTAAGAACCATAGT
>JASMTM010000142.1:0-6070 GCA_041694295.1 Petrotogales bacterium | reverse complement strand
ACAGCCAATATTTTAGCTTCGTAATAAATTCGATCACCAGTTAATCCTTGAGGATAACCACTGCCGTCAAGCCTTTCGTGATGCTGCAAGACAACACTTGCCATGTGTGTATTGAGATTAGCTTCCATTATTAACTCGTAACTATGTTCTGGATGCTGTTTTATCATTTTCATTTCAAAACTTGTTAATTTACCAAGTTTATTCAAGATCTCGGAAGGTATAAAGATTTTTCCTATGTCATGAAGAATTGAGGTTTTATCTATTACTTCAGTTTTCTCTTCATTCAAATTCAATTCCTCAGCAATTTTAAGAGCTAGTTCTCTTACTTTCCTTTGATGCGAAGCTGTGTAAGGATCTTTTCGCTCAACTATACTGTTAATCAAATTTATACTGTTTTCATATGCCGTTTTAATATCTTTTATGGCTTTGCGCAGCTGCCTTTTCATAATTTTGCTTTCTGTTATTTCAAATGCTAAACCCTTAATAGCAAAAATATTCTTGAAAATGGTGTTAGCTGCATATATTAAAAGCCAGCGTTGCTCTTTTTCCAAAAAAACTTCTATGTAATCTTCATATATATCTTTTGGTCCTTTGGCAACGATATTCATGTATTTCCTTAATTCCTTTTTATCGTTTGAGGAAAAAGCTTCATGTACAAATTTGCAATGTATTATATCCGGTACCAGTTCTTTCATTTTTTCATTAACGAGTATTATTCCGCTACTGTCTTGAACAAATATTCCAAGTTTTTTCTTTAATAATAATGATTCATGTTTAGAATGAGCATCCTCAAATATTTTCCTTGCGCCTAAAGCTTTTTCGACCACATCAATAATCTCTTCTTCTTCTACATTTATCTCTATAATATAATCTACTTCTTTAACGGAAAAGTGCTTTTTATGTTCCATATTATCTATAACGATTACTAAAATTATCGGGATATAAAATTCTGACACTCTTCTGATTTTTTTTATTTTACGATTGACCTCTTCTAATTTATTTAAATCACAAATTATAAGATTTATGTTTCTTATATCATCAGACATGCTTTTATTAACCTTAAATTTTTTTGATAAAACATTTACAATATACTCTTCATCCTCTTTTTTGCTCAAATTTACAGAAATCACATTTATCACCCTTAATACTTATTGTCAAAACTCTAATTACAACTATGCTAAGCTAGAATCATATTTATTAATAGCTGCTTTCAACTTCCATTTATTACTAATCTTTTTGATATTTCATAAATACCAAGTATTACATCTTCAAAAAAGTTAAATTGCTCCCAAAAGCCATATAAAACTGAGTTTCAAAGTTCAATCATTTTACCGAAAAACATGAAAATACACATGGAAATTCTTCTTTTCTAATAATCTTACAATGCTCACTAATAAGGGATATTGTTTATGTAAACCATAATATTATATAATAGCTTTTGTTCAAAAACGAGGATGATTCAATACATTCTTTTAATATATTTATGGAAACATATGATTAAATTTAATATTAAGTATAATTAAACAAGGATTATAACTAAACAACATAAGAAAGAAAAGTGTACACTAATAGATCTGACCAAGGATTTTCAATTACATATAAAATAACATTTTATCTGCTACAATAACAATATTCTTTGATAAATAAGAGGTGATGGTTTACAGTGAGAAAGAGGATGTTATTTTATTGGTTAATCATTGCGTTATTTTCATGGCTTCTTTCTCAAAACAATTATCTACTATTTCATTCAATAATTGAAGTATCTGCTATTGTTGTTGCTTCGATGGTTGTTTTGGTAGCTTTTATAGGTTATAAAAAGAACAATTTTCTAATAAGAATTGGTATTTTGTATTTATTTATTTTAATCATCGATTTCCTTCATACCATGGCTTATAAAGGCATGGGAGTATTCCCCGGTTGGACCGCAAATCAACCAACGCAGCTTTGGATACTTGGAAGGGGAATTGAGGTTTTTGGGATGGCAATAGCGCTAATTTATCTCAACAAAAGAAGTTTCAGTTGGATATATACCGGGGTTTTTTCTCTTACAAGTATTTTAGGTATTGTGGCAATTTTTACTGGCACATTTCCTGACTGCTTTGTTGAAGGAGAAGGTTTAACTCCATTCAAAGTGGGTACAGAATATGTTCTTATCGGGGTAATTGTATTTGTGCTTTTTACTATTGACAGAATTGATTCTACAGATTTTAAACCTTACAAAAAATATTATTTTCTCGCTTTAACCCTGACGGCTTTTTCTGAACTTTCGTTTACATTTTATAGTGATGTGTACGGAATTAGCAATATGCTGGGGCATGTACTAAGGCTGGCATCCTATTCCGTGATATTACAGGGCTTTGTTATAAGATCGCTTGTAGAACCTGCTAGTACTATGTACAACAATTTAAATCAAACTCTTAACGAAATGGAGAATATATTAAGTGAAACCATCGATATTAAAGACCCCTTCACTGCAGGTCATCAAAAAAGAGTAGCTGCACTTGCTGAAAAAATTGCTGAGGAAATGAATTTGTCTACTTCCATAAAAAAGTCTATAAAACATGCAGCTAATCTGCATGCAATTGGGAAAATATTTATTCCGTCAGATATACTACTAAAACCAAGAAAGCTAACTGAAGAAGAATATGGCCTAGTAAAAGAGCATGTTATGCATTCCTATGATTTAGTAAAAGATATTCCTTTTGAAGGACCGGTACAAGAAATTATACTTCAACAACATGAAAGACTTGATGGTTCAGGCTATCCTGAAGGTTTAAAAGGTGATGCAATTATGCTGGAAGCCAGGATACTCGGTGTCGCATGTGTAGTTGAAGCTATGATGTCTGACAGACCTCATAGAAGAGCAATTAAGAAAGAAGAAGTGCTTAAAGAAATCAAAGATAAATCAGGAATTTTGTATGATGATAGGGTCGTTCAGGCCTGCATAAAAGTATTCGATAAAGGGTTTTCTTTCCGTAACGATTTATAATTATTTCGATTACTTCTCATTTATTACTTATTTCATTATTGTTCAAAATGAATTATATTTATACGGATGTATAAATAATTTTTCCTTAAATTCATTTTCATTCAAACATACACCCCCTCGCTTCTCACGGTTTTGCCTTCTAATAAGATTATACTTAGAACGTTGATTATTACTAAAGGTGTTCTTCAGGACACCAGGGGGCGAGAAAAGTGAGCAAATTTAAACTGCTCTTTTTTGTGTTGCTTATCGCGCTTTTCATACTAATTATCTCAGCCTGTCCTTTTACTCCAACAATGTATGACCTAACTATAGAAATTGCTGAAGGAAAAGGCACTACCAATCCACCTGAAGGAGTTAATGAATTTAAGGCAAATACAGAGGTTCAAATATCAGCGCATCCGGATGTTGGATATGAATTTGGTTATTGGGTTGGAGATGTTACCAATCCAAATGTGGCCACTACAACCGTTTATATGGATGAAGACCAAACAGTAATAGTACACTTTAAAGCAGTTGAAGATGAAATCGATGAGATTTTGGAAAAAGTAGATCTAAACGTGCCTATGACAATTAAATACGTTGATGAAATTATCCCTTTAGTAGATGATAAAACAGATAAATTACTTGGTATGCTGGAAAATGGAACTGCACTTGAACGCTGGGCTGCAGCATACTCTTTCCAAAGGGTCACTTTACCCGCAACTGTACTAAATGAACTTGAAACTTATTTAACCGATAGAAACAATACAATAAAAGCTCTGATCGCAACTGCATTTCTAAAAAATGGTGATAACAAAGGTAAAGCGCCGCTGATAAGCTTACTTGGTTCCAATGAAATAATGATGTTCAGTGTTCCACCAGAAGAATTAGGAGCATTTGCACTTAAGATTCTACACACTTACTTTCCAGGTGAATACACAATAGACAAATATGTTCCGTTAACTACCTCGGTCACAGGTGGTCCCTGCGAGTACAAAGTTACCGTCAAGATAGTTTTTCATGGAGATGGTGCATCACAAACACAAATTGATTCATGGGAAACTGAGGCAGAAGAAATCTGGAATGGTGATGAAGGTTCCCGTGAATGGGGTGGAGAAGGAGACGAAGAAGATTGTTGCACGGTTGAATTTGATTTTGTATTTGAGATAGTTACAGATGGCAATTTTCCAGAAGATGCACATGTAGTTGAAATAAAAAAGGTAAATGTAGCGCATACTTCATTTGTAAATACGCCATTACCAACACCTGGTTCTACAGAGACTACAACCGGTGAATTCGATAGCCTTGATACAGGGACAGTAGTAGCTCATGAGTTGGGACACTTCATGGGACTTGATGATGAATATCATTACGACGAAGATGGAAACTATGTGAACGATAACGAGCAGGATGAAGACCCTCAAAGCATTATGGCACAAACCTGGGGCAACGTTTCTGCATTACCAGAACATGTTGATAAGATAATGTCGGACGCTGAAATCGAATGCGACTGTGACTACAGTATAACCATGACACCTATATATGATATTAATATCTCACCGGGAATGCACACAGTAAAGGGCGTTGTAACCAAAGCAGACGGAAACCCCGCTGAAGGCAAATCAATTGAAGTAACTGTTACAGGTCTTCACGCTAAAGGCCCTGATGAATTAACAACAGATCAGAACGGAGAAGTCACATATTCTTATAAATGCACACAAATTTGCCATACAGGCTTAGATGTGATAACAATGACCGGTGAATGCAATGCCAGCGATGTGGTTCTTAAAGAATGGATTTGTATTCAAAAACTGTTCCCCATTCCAGAATGGCCATTTGATGGTCAAGAAGATTTCCCATATGAAACTCCAACCGTAACGATTGATGTTTCTCCAACAACAGCATGGAAAGCTGACAATTTTGCCATGAAAGTTGTCATTACAAAAGATTCTACCGTTTTTGAGACCACAACAAGTACTACAACATTAGAGATTCCTGACCTTGAACCCGGTACTGAATATTCACTGACATTAACCCCACTTAACACTGATTTTGATGGCGAAGGAAACATTCTCAAAGGTAACTCCGTTGATATCACTTTTGAAACTGCTGTCCCGACTCCAGAATATGTTGAACCACCGGAAAATATGAAAGCAGATCTTTCGGCATCAGATACCTCTATCAGATCACATGAGTTTGCCAAAATGATTGAGGATAATATTGTTGATAAAGGATACAAACAAATGATATTCGCCTTTGGACAGTGTTTTGGTGGAGGTATGTTCGAAGATTTAAAAGATTTCGATGACACCCTTTTAAAATCAGCTGCACGATGGAACGAAACAAGCTGGGGAAACGATGGTCTTGGTTATGATTACTGGCTTGAAGAGTTGAGAAAGGAATTCGAATCTGGTGACACTGTGGCCAAAGCAGATTATGACGCTTATATGAATGATCCAAGAGGACCCCATGGAGACAGAGATAATCCTCCAGGAACAGAACATCCCCAGGGATTATACAATGGAGATCAAAACATGCGACTAACAGATGATGCAAGTTCCAAGCATGCGCTATTATTTTCAGGATCTGATGAGCCACGACATCAGGGAGATATTGAAAAATGGGAGACTACACTTACTTCAACTCCTTTGGGATTTGATGTTATCTCAGTTGTAGGCGGAACAAAGGATGATCTCGAAACCGCTCTTGCTTCAATAAGTTCACAAATGAACAGTAACGAGATTTTCTTGTTCATGTCTTCAGGTCATGGTAGTGAAGCAACTGAAATAGCTGAACAGGTTGATGTTTGTCCAGTGGAAGGTGGAGGGATAGAATTTACACCAACAACTGAAATACTTGACATTGCCGAAGACGCCAATCTGGAAAACCTGTACATAGAATTTGACGTACTGGATGACTGGGACATACCATATGAAGTTTATCTTAATGATTTTCCCCTTGGCATCAGCAATCCTGAAGTTGTACGAAACTCTTTACCTGTAGGTTTTGAGATGATTAACTGGGAAGATTACAACTATCTGTACTTTAATCCTCTCGAGCCCTGTCCTGATAGCAGGATGATTCATGATATTTATCTAGGTA
>JASMTM010000141.1:0-6916 GCA_041694295.1 Petrotogales bacterium | reverse complement strand
AACTGAATACACAAAAAATGATTGAAATCATAAACGAAACAGAAGAGGGTACAGATCTAATAGTTTTTCCCGAAATGGCTTTCACAGGTTTTACAATGAATAGAGAGCTGTATAAAGATCAGGATATTGAATCAATTCTGGAAAAATCGAAAAAAGTCCAGAAAGCTATACTCTTTGGCTGGATTGAGAAGGAAGGCATTAATTTTTACAATAGCAGCGTTTTTTATGATCCCTTTACCGAAAAGACTATAAAATATAGAAAACAGCGTCTGTTTTCCTATCGAGATGAGTATAAATATTATTCACCAGGCAAATCAAGTATAGAATACAAATTCAAAAATCATAGTATGTCTCACCTAATTTGTTATGATCTGCGTTTTCCTGAATTATTCAGGCAAATCAAAGGAGTGGAATTATTCATAATAATTGCATGCTGGCCCAGGAACAGAAAGGATCATTGGAAAACTCTTTTAAAGGCGCGTGCTATAGAAAATCAAGCTTTCGTTTTGGGTTTAAATCGCTCTGGAACTGGTGAAATTGGTGAAGAATATGGTAGTATTTCTGTTGCCTTTGATTATTTTGGAAAAGAAATCCGCCCAAATAATTCAGGTGTCATTAAATATGTAGATATTACCGGGGAAGATTTTCAGTGTATGAAAAAATGGCGGAAGAAATTTCCTGTATTAAATGACATGTAAGAAATGGAGGGATTTGAGATGAAAAATGTTGTTTTCATTTTTTCAACAGCCGAAGAGGATAAACTTCTTGCGGGAATGACTTATGCAAAAAATGCTCTTAAAAATAAATGGTTCCACGATATAAAAATATTTCTTTTTGGACCCTCAGAAAAAACTGTAGTGAAATCAGAAAAATTGAGAAAAATTCTAAACGAACTGGAACAATTAGGAGCCTTTACAACTGCTTGCAAAGCTCTTTCGGAAAAAATAGATATATCAAAAGAACTTCTATCAGCTGGAATAAAAGTCGATTTTGTTGGAGAGCCTATTTCTCAATTAATTAACAGTGGCTATATACCACTAATTTATTAATTTTCTTCGAGGATTTCCTTTAGTTCTTGAGCATCATGCGGAGCATGACCTTCAGCATCGTTGTTGAAGTAACAATAGACTTCATCTACGTTCAACCCTTTGATCTTATTTGCATATTCCCTGAGTTCATCTTCATCATATTCACTTCTGTACCAGGTTCGTGAACCGTGGAATCTCACATACGCGAACTTAGTGGTAGCAATAACTGGATTTGGTAGATCAGGGGCGGAGATAGAGCAAAATCCAATCTCTTTATCTTCCAGTAACGAATAAATATCGTCATCAAACCAGGAATCATCCCTAAATTCAATGACATTCCTGAATGAAGTATCAAGCAGTTCACAAAAAGCCTTGAGCCTTTCCAGATCCTTTTTAAAAGATGGCTTCAATTGCCATAAAATACATCCGAGTTTATCATCAAGCGCTTTTGCACGATTGTAGAATTTAACTACGGAATCCCCCGCTTCCTCAGGTTTTTTTCTATGTGTGACAAATCTGCTACCTTTCAAAGTAAAAACGAAATTTTCTTCCGTAGAGTCATACCACTTCTTGAAGGTTTTTTCTTTCATACTTCCATAAAAAGTTGCGTTAACCTCCACAGTATTAAATTGGTTGGAGTAATAAGTTAGCCATCTCTTCTTTGCAACATCTTCAGGGTAAAAACTACCCTTCCAGTGATCGTACTTCCAGCCTGAACAACCGACATAATATTTCATACTATCACCTCTTCAAAAAACTCAATGTTACCCTTTACAAATTTAATAACATAACATGTTAATTTATCCTTTCACAACTCCAAGAGGGGTAAGTTTTACAATAGGCCTGACCAGATCCTTTTGATAATCCATAACCTCTTCTATGTTTTTATATACCTGCCTCGCCTCTTCAACTATCGATTTCTTACCTGGTGAAACGACCATTACATTTCTCTCGTTAAGATCTTTCATAACATCTTCATATCCAAGTTTTTTCTTCGCTTCATTCCTTCCCATAACACGCCCAGCACCGTGAGAGCAGGAACGGAAGGCATCTGGATTTTCCAGTCCCTCACATATGTAGGTAGCGGTACCCATGGAGCCCGGGATTATAACCTTGCCTTTTGCTTCTACTGCACCCTTTCTATGAACCATCACCAGTTTATCAAAGTGATTTTCGAGTTTTGCATAATTGTGAATTGTTTCAACTCTTTCAATTTCCTCAAGGCTATTGAAGTGACCATCCATTACGTTGAGTACGATGTCAGCAATTTTTTGTCTGTTCTCAGAGGCAAATCTAATACAGAAATCCATCGCTTTTAGGTAATTGGAACCTTCGGTTGATTTATAAGGAAAGTATGCCAGACCCAAAGGCACATAAATATTGTTTCTTTTGCAATAACGTTTGGCGAGCTTATGGTACGCTGAAGCCACCTTGTTGCCCAGATTTCTTGAACCGGTATGAAGGGTTACATAGATAGCTCCTTCTTCATCATGCTGAATCTCGATGAAATGATTCCCACCACCAAGTGTACCGAGCTGCTTTTGTGCGTTTTTCAATTCTCTCTGGATTGTTTTATCTACTATTGTCTCATCGAAGATAGAGCTTACTAAAGGTTTCTTCCTCCAGTTATGTCCAAGAGGAATTTTTTCCATTATCTCAGTCAGTAAATCCTTTAGTACCGGCTTTACTATATCAACGCTTAGATTTGTTTTTATAGAGACAACACCGCAACCAATATCAACGCCAACAGCGTTAGGTATTATATTCTCACTAAGCGCCAGTACTCCACCTATTGGTATTCCAAATCCTGGATGAACATCTGGCATAACTGCAATCCATTTGAAGATATCGGGAATAAGGGAAAGATCATTTATCTGCTGAATGGCATCCTCGTCGATTTTCTCCAGAGGAATCCAGCTCTTCAACTTCTTTTTTGGGCTATAATAAGGGATACATATCACCTGCCCAAATTAATTATAACATTCATCTTTCTAACAATGCATCTGTATTATTTTCTAGAGGTTTCTGCTATCAAAAACATACCCGCTACACTGTTGATTACCGCCATACATTGGCCATTTGCCTTCAGGTAGCGAACCAATATCATCGTAATATATTTTGTTAAGTGTACCAATATCATTGAGGGTTGAACAATGGTAGAGCCGACCTTCTGAAGTTATTAATGGTTGCCCGGAACTTGTATCACCAATCTTCTTCTTTGAAAGGACACTGCCATCACTATCCATTTTGAACACTGTAGCGGTATATCTTGTTAACAGGTAAATAAAACCATCTTCAGATAACACAACTGATGAAATATGTTTGCTTTCCAGATTCTTTTCCCACCGTATTCCCCGCATTGGAAATACGGTAGAAATACCCTTCATTTGTTCCTGTGAATATGTTTCCCATACTATCAACAACAGAACTGGCGGATATTACTGTCATATCTTCATCTATTAGAGGCTTTGTCCAAATTTCACCATCAATTTCAATTGACCAGAGCTTTGTGCCTTCTTCACTAAGACGGGAGAAGAGGCCACCTGTTGTTCCAAAATATATATTATTTTCTTTATCAAAGGAAGGACTCATAAAAATTTCACCCGTTTCTATAGCAGAAATATCCTGAAAACTCCATAACACAGTTCCATCACTATCTAATTTCATCAGTCTGGCATCGTTCGCAAAAATCAATTTATTATCATTATTGTCCATTCAAGGATCAGAGAAAAAACCTCCAGTGTATCCCTCAAGAAAAGAAAAACATTTGCTAAGTGATCCATCCAAGATTTTATAGAGAGTACTAAATGATGCTAAATACACTTCATTATTGGATGAAGCTGCAAGAACAGAAAAAGCTAATGAACCTGTTAAGAAATAAGGATTTTCATTAAACAATCTCGTTGGTATACAGCTTGAAAGAACTATCAAGACAAAAATACATACGGTTACTATTTTCATTATTCCTCCGAATTTTTTTGCCACAATAAATAACTCCTGAATACTGTACTACCAGCTGGGGCATTCTTTAAGTGCAATATTAATAGGCTTTTTCACAAATAGTGTTTGATGATTATTATTCAATAATGTTATTAGACAAACTAGAAAAAATTTCTAAAAGTCAGTTATTTTTGTTATTATCTTATAATGTGAGTATTTTTAGTTGATGAAGGTGAACATGGGAAAACTATTCGTTGGAGTTTATTTTATTGTAGCCTTTATTTTTATTATCTTTGCCAAAGATAGACGTGTACTTATAGCCTTTACTGCGGGTATGCTTCTTGTAGCATTGAAGGTTTCAGAAAGTATGCGCATTGAAACCATCTCGGAATTTGTGGACTTCAATGCAATATTCCTTCTTATTGGCATGATGGTTATTGTAGCTATCATCAAATCTACTGGTTTTTTCCAGTTTGTTGCCGTTAAAACACTCAAATGGTCGAAGGGTAATATAATGCTACTATCCGTACTTTTTGCAGTCCTAATCGCACTGTTCTCTATGATACTTGACAACGTTACAACAATGATTATGTTTATGCCCGTAATCTTCTTTGTGGCAGATACAGCAAAGTTTAATCCCTTCGCCTTTACAACAATCATGATTTTTGCATCAAATATAGGAGGATGTATGACCCTTGTGGGAGATCCTCCCAACATAATCATAGGTAATGCTTCAAAAATTCCATTTATGACCTTCACTGTTCTTGTATTCATTCCTCTCGTGATCTCTTTTGTATTCCTTTTGTTTATGTCAAGGTTTAGTTTCCTTAAGGACCTTTCAAAGCTTTCCAGAAGAGAAAAAGAAACGAAGGAGATGAAAACGGAAGGTCTCATAACCAATAAGAAGCTGATGTGGGTTTCGCTCGTTACACTGTCAGCAGTTGTAATTGGTTTCATTATCCACAATGTGGTAGATATAGAAATGTCACTATTTGCAATACTTGGTGGCTCTTTTTTGCTACTTTACACAAGCAAAAATTTTGATGATGTGTCTACCGAGATTGACTGGAACGCCATATTATTTTTCATTGGTCTTTTTGCCCTCGCCCATTCGCTGGAAACATCGGGAATAGCTGGAGACCTCTCAGATATTATCCTTAACCTTTCGGACAATCCAATAATGCTTTCCACGGCTATTCTATGGATAAGCGGTATTATTGCAATGGTCACAGGAGCTATTCCTGTAGTAACCATATTCATACCCATAGTGGCAAAACTATCTGCTCACTATCCGCTTTCATACGATCTCTGGATTGCTCTTGCACTTGGAGCAAATCTTGGTGGCAACGGTACTCTCACGGGTCATCTTGCAAATATAATGTGCTTTGAGATGATAAACAAAGAAACAAAAAAGAAGAATACTTTTTTGGACTTCCTCAAACTTGGTCTACCTGTAGCAATCGTTGCACTTGTTATATCTAACGCTTATCTTTTCATGAGGCTTATTATATTCGCATGAAAACTGAATATCATATTACTCTTACTTAGGATAAGAGTTAAAAACTAAATTTTCGAATCGAGATTCTTTCTGTCATTTTCTTTCTGTGAACCGTTGATTAACGAATTGAGTTGTTCAATCAAATCCGATATCTCGGGATAATCAGTTGCTTTTTTCTTTAATATTTCTTTCGATGTAATATTACCATCAAAAAAATCTTCATTTGCGTCTCTATCGTTCTTGATAAGTGATCCTTCAAGTGTAAAACCCGCGTAGAAACCTTTACTCAAAGAGTATGAAAGAATCGCCTGCAGAGTATAATCAAAATCAGCAGAAAGACTCCTTCCAATAGGTCCTGCGGAAACACTGAGACTTCCTCCAAGCGTAATATTATCTCTGGTAAAACCTTCGAAACCGTTATCATTCATTATAAGGAGTATCAATCCAATTGATTCCAGCCCGATTTGGGGACCATAACTCACTTTATATAACTTTAAGAAAAGTGGACCAAGCCATTCATTGTTCTCTTTATCCCTTTTTAAAAGAAAACCTTCGCCGTACTGACCGCCAACAACCAAACCTCCTCTTATTACGTTTGGAAAAAATGCAATACCTTTGGCCTTTTTAAGTAATTCTTTGAAAGCACCACTATCAGGTTTTTCTACCAATTCCTCGAGAACAGATTGCGATTCATAAAATCTTTCTACCGGTTTTTGATATGCCATCAAACTCACTCCCACAATGATTGTGATTGCAAAAGTGATTATCCTTTTCATATAATCACCCCTATTTTCTTATCAGTTTATTTTACTCTAAAAGATAATTTTTATAAATCAGGCACTTATTCTTGGCGAAATAAAAAAGTCACTCCTATGTTGGAGTGACTTTTAAAATACCGAATTATTACTACTCCTATTAAACCATTAGGAAATTACCAAATCTTTTGATAATGCTCTTTAATTATCTGTTCCTTCTTTTCTATAACTTTGTCAAAATTTTCAACGGGTTTATATGTCTGATCTATGTAAACTCCAAATTCGAAGTTCGCTTCAGTTTCGCCACCTGCTGTTACTGAAACGGTCGACGGATAATCATCATCAGGGTCTCCACCTGAATATCCGTAGTAACCGTAAAGGTCTCCATAACCAATATCGTCATCATGATCAAAATCCTGCCAAACAAAAACGTAAGAACTGGCAAGATTAACCTGCAGGTTATAAGATCCATCAGGATTTACAACAGAGACAGAATCAACATTCCACATTGTATCTGTGTTGTATACCATCAGAGGTTCCCAGCCGTCTGAATATGTCACTGCCGAATATGCGTCTATGAGACCGTAACCGTAGTAATTATCAAAACCGAAATCTCCGAGATCTCTTGCCGTACTCTTCAAGATATCTCTTATTTCTTCAACCCCGGTCAAACCATTGGATATCATTAAAGCAAT
>JASMTM010000140.1:0-5569 GCA_041694295.1 Petrotogales bacterium | reverse complement strand
TCTCCTCATTTCGTAAAAAACCTTATTCAGTTTACTCCTTGCTTTTCTTCTCAGTTCAGCAGCTCCCTTTTTTGGTTCTGTTAATTCAATAGGCTCAGCTTTATCAATAGCTTCAACAAGTGGTTGGTACCCTTCCCACAACAGGTAACCGGCATAGGTGTCAAAGGCAAAGTGGTAATTGGAGAATATAGTTAACCATCTATTGTAATTGAAGGGTAATCTCAGAAGCTCAAAAAAAGGTGCTGGAAAAGTATGATAGGGCATCCCTGAATCTTCTAAATAATGTATAGCTCTGGCCATGAATCTATAAAACCAGTAATAATCATCTTTTTTTTCTGCCGTTATCGCCAGTTTTGTAAAATATTCAACGCTATCTGTTACCCTCCCAAGCCTAAAAAATAAAATTCTGAACTCCATATGTCTCCAGCCCTGACTGCCGCCTGTTAAAAACTGATAAGGTGAAAGGTCCAGTCCTTTATCCATTCCCATATCAGGTTCATAGGAATAAACTGTCAATATTTGCCACGCAGGAACAGTGTTATTATTTGGTTCAGGATTTGGATACACAAAATTAAACAATCTTTCATCCTCAGGAGGTGCTGCGATTGTTCCACAATAATCTTCATAAATAGACTTGTAAGGATTTTTGTTGTAATTTCTTGTCTCCATCATCTCGTAGCAATACGTAGTAATGGTAACGTCTTCATCCAAAAGGTTCATATAATCCTGAATTATATAGTAAGTTAGCGCATCGTGGGCAGACCATCCTAACAATAAAACTGTAAACAATATAAAAACAATACAAAATATGGCCTTTTTCATAAAAAATCACTCCAATTTATGAAAATAAACACTTCAGAACACATCCTATTTTCTCATAAAGGTTGTAGAATTTTTATACTTGCAAAACTTTAAACAATATCTTTTACAACCTGGAGGTGCAGGAATGGGAAAAAACCGTTCCAGGTAGCATGAAAAGGAATGAATGGCTTAAAAATAATGCTTTTGATGTTCATACGAAAATCCAACCTTCTTTATCCAGTATAACGAAAAAAAACATAGAATATTTCATTTCAAGCATTAGTGATGAAGGATTTATACTTGTTGTTCATGGTTATGAAACGTTTTCAGAAATCCTTTCAATGAATGGCAGAAACAGTATTATCGAAATGAATATTAACCGTTATATCGGTAAAAATGTAAAAGACAAACAAGAAGCAAAACTACATTTCATTCATATGTTTGACGGAATCATCGCATTTTTAGTTTTCGATAACCTTTTTCCCGAAGATATAAATATTTTGCTGAGGAAGGCCTACACCGCTCTAAAATGCGGTGGAAAAAGTATGTTAATTTGTTCAATTAGCGAATTAGAAACTGCCAGAACACACCAAAGAAATCTTCATAAGCAGGGTATTCCCGCTATACTTGGTGAAAACATTGAGAATGGGGTTTACCAGTTTAAACCTCCATTAAATGTCATCGAATCCATTATTAAGCGGTCCGGTTTTATTATCGAGGACTGCACTTTCGAAAATACTCACACAGCATTCATAACAGTTCAAAAGGGAATTATTTGATAAACTTATTTAATCACCAAACATTCTTTCCAGTGTTAAAATTACACAGGTGAACACGTGTAAAATTAAGTAATGCCATATTTCGTAAAAATTGGCTGGTGAGCTCATGTCAAAAAAGAGTGTAATTTTTGGTAGATTCCTGAGAAAATATCTGGACAATCCCGAAGTTTTTAGAAGGTGTCTTAAAACAGGAATGGGTCTCGAAATATTTAGAAGAAAGCATTTTGATGATAAAAATAAATCTGAGTTCTCTAACATTACTAATTTTCTGGCTGTTAAAGAAATTTATAATGCATTGAAGGCAAATAAATCTGTCTGGGTAAATCTCTTTGCTCCCTCTGAAATGCTTCTTGCAATGGGTCTGAATCCTCTTTCAGCTGAAGGTATAGCGGGCGTTCTTGCAGCGATGAATCTGGAAGATTATCCTCTATCACTTGCTGAGAGTAATGGAATAACACAATCTCTGTGCTCTTTTCATCGAACCTCTGTGGGGAGTGTTTATTGGGGTATTTTCCCTACTCCTATGATGACAATTACAACGACTATTCTATGTGATGGAAACCCGGGAACTTTCGGTGAAATGGCACGCAAGTACAACGTGCCCTATTACCTTATCGATGTTCCAAGAGGAAGAAAAAAAGAATACATTCCATATGTTGAAAAACAACTACTTGACTTAACTGAAACAATAGAAGATATCACAGGTAGAAAGTTTTCGATGAATGAGCTCTCAAAAGTTTTGGTAAGAGAAAACTTGACCATAAATAAACTTAATGAAGCAAAACACCTGATGAAGACCAAAGAAATTCCCGTAGAGTTATTCGAACAATTGAACATTCTTTACGTATTACATACGTTAGCCGGTGATGAAAGTCTTCTTGATGGAGCAGCTCATTTAGTGAAGGATCTTAAAGCTAGCCCTAAAAAAGAAGGTAAAAGATTACTGTGGATGCATATTCCGCCATATTTTGATAATGTTCTTTTTGATCTTTTCTCTCCTACTGGAAATTTCAGGGTGATTACCGAAGAGTACTGGTGGGACTGGATGTACCCACTTAATCCTGACGATCCTATAAGATCGCTTGCAGAAAAACTCGTTTTCAATCCGGAAGCTGGTACAGTTGAAGACAGAGCACTGTTTAATCTCAAACTGGCAAAAGACTTAAATGTCGATGGTATAATACATTTTTCCCACTGGGGATGTAGACAATCTAACGGAGCTGTAGGTTACCTGAAGAGTTTTTTCTCCAAAAACAATATACCATTTCTAAATCTTGATGGAGATTGTGTTGATCACAGAAATTTACATCCTGAACAATTAAAGACAAGAATTGAAGCGTTTTTTGAAATGCTGGAGGATTAACATGATTTACTATGCGTGCAGTTATGTGCCTCTTGAAATATTGATTGCAAACAAACAACCCTTTAAAAGAATTAAAACTCCTATGAAAACAGAAAGTGAACTTATTCATAGAAATCTTTGTGATTACTGCAAAACAGTATTTCAAACCGTTATGAATATGGATCAAGATGATGTATTTGTTTCAGTTGATTCATGCGATGCTATGAGAAGAATATCCGATGTATTAAAAAAAGAAGCAAAAGCGAAGATAATAACGTTACGATTACCATGGAAAAACGACTTAGTCGCTGTCAACATGTACAAAAAAGAATTAAAGACCTTGATAAAGGAATTAACAGAATACTCAGATAATGATCTCACTGAAAATGATCTTTCTTATGGAATCAGTTTTTTCAAAAAAATCGCTGATAATATATGGAATGTTCATATGGGAAGCTTTTCAGCTTTAGAAAAGCAGAAAACCGTAAATTATGCTCTTGATGGACAATTTTATACGCCCGAAAGTAAGAAAATTTTTGAAGATCCTGATAAGCCAGGTCTGGCAGTTATTGGAGGATTTTCTCAGCCAGAAAGACTTATTGAGATCGTAAATAAAGCTGGAGGAAGAGTTATGCTCAATGAAAGCTGCCAGGGTATTAGACCATTCACAGGTAAATACTCCAATGAAGGAGATAATCTCTTTAACATTTCCCAAAGAATAATACAAAACAGACTACCCTGTGGAAGATTTTATGGTAATTATGGTAGTGAGCTAAATTATTTGTTGGAAAAATTTAATATAGACGGCATAATCAAGGTGCAACCTAAATTTTGTGATTTTTATGGTTTTACAACTGAAGAAATTGATTTGCCCATCTTGAATGTTGAATCGGAATTCCCTCAGACTGTTTCAGGCCAGCTGCTCACAAGAATGGGTGCCTTTGTTGAAAGAATTAGGAAGAAAAAACCCGGACATTCCCGTTATTTCTCTGAAGAAAAATTATTTGCCGGCATAGATTCCGGTTCAACCACTACAAACGTTGTAATTATTGATAAAAACAAAAACATCCTTTATAAAGAAACCACTTCAACCGGTACCAACGCTAAACAGACAGCCAGGTCATTAGTTGAAAAAGGATTGAAGTCTTTAAAGACATCCACTGACTCCCTGGCTTATACAATAGCGACAGGATACGGTAGAAACATTATTGATTTTGCCAATGATACCGTCACAGAAATTACCTGCCACGCGCGTGGTGCCAGAGCATTATTTTCCGAAATACGAACTATAATTGACATTGGCGGCCAGGACAGCAAATCAATTAAACTCGGAAACGATGGTTCGGTTAAAGATTTTGCAATGAATGACAAATGCGCTGCTGGAACCGGAAGATTCCTTGAAGTCATGTCGAATGTTCTTGAAGTTAATCTAAACGAAATGTCGGTAAAGGCTCTCAACGCAAAAAGAGCTGCTGCAATAAGTTCCATGTGCACTGTTTTTGCTGAATCAGAAGTTGTATCACTTCTCGGAAAAGGAGAGAACACATCAGAAATTGCTGCTGGTCTTGCCAACTCCATTGCAAAACGGGTGGCTGGTTTGTATAGAGGTATCAAAGGAGAAGAACCTGTTGCCTTCACTGGAGGCGTTGCCAGAAATGATAGTGTTAAAAACGCTCTTGAAAAAGAACTAAATGTAACTCTATCCGTCCCTGAAGACCCGGATATTGTTGGCGCTTACGGTGCTGCCCTTTTTGCATTACAAATGGGGAAAGAAAAATGAACACTGAAATACTCCAAATATCTCTTGAAAATCCTGAAATTGGGAAACTGAAGAATGCTGCCTCTTACATTAAAGACAACAAACTGGTTGCATTCCCAACAGAGACTGTTTATGGACTTGGTGCCAACGCTCTCAACGAAATGGCTGTTAAAAAAATATTTGAAGTTAAGGGAAGGCCTCCCGACAATCCTCTCATTGTTCACGTCTCATCTATAGGTATGGCCAAAAGATTCATAAAGAATAATCTAGAGGAATTTTCAAGATTAACAGAACTATTATGGCCCGGTCCGATCACCTTAATTTTCAACAAAGAAAGCATAATTCCTGATATTGTATCTGGAGGACTTTCAACAATCGCCATTAGATATCCTGCTCATCCAATTGCCCAGAAACTTATAGAATTATCAGGTGTTCCCATCGCAGCTCCAAGTGCAAATATTTCCGGAAAACCAAGCCCTACTAACGAAGAACATGTTATAAATGATCTCAAAGGCAGGGTAGAATGTATTGTTCTCTCGGGAAGGACTGTTTTTGGCCTTGAATCAACGATCGTTGATCTCAGTAAAGACAAGCCAATCCTATTAAGACCGGGGCCCATTTCTGTTGAACGACTTAAAGAGTTACTTCCTGAAATAACCATACATTCTTCTGTGAAAGGTGAAGAAGCAAAGACTCCGCTCGCTCCTGGTATGAAATATAAACATTACTCACCTGAAATTGAAATGATTCTATATGATGGTGATCTTGGCTGGGCTATACACAATATTATCGATGAAACAAAAAAAATGAAAGGAAAATATACAATATTATGCTCTGAAGAAACGCAAAAACTGTACCCTGACCCCTCAAAAACTGTTATCCTTGGTT
>JASMTM010000139.1:0-6480 GCA_041694295.1 Petrotogales bacterium | reverse complement strand
AAGCTAAAGATAAGTTTGTTGTTTGCAACGCAGATGAAGGTGAGCCCGGTACATTCAAAGACCGGCTTATCATGGAAGGCGATCCCCATTCGGTAATCGAAGGCATGGCAATTGCAGGATATGTTGTTGGAGCTAATAGAGGTTACATTTATATAAGGGGAGAATATTTTGAATCTGTAAATAACCTTAAAATCGCAATAGATCAGGCCTACGAATACGGATTGTTGGGAAAAAATATTATGGGCACTGACTTCAGTTTTGATCTATCCGTTAGACTCGGTGCTGGTGCTTACGTGTGTGGTGAAGAAACAGCACTCATTGAATCAATCGAGGGTAAATCCGGAAGACCTAGACTTAAACCACCATATCCTCCAGTAAAGGGGCTGTATGAAAAACCCACAGTCGTAAATAATGTAGAGACCTTTGCCAACATTCCTGATATCGTTAATAAGGGTTCAGAATGGTTCAAATCAATTGGTACCGAATCATCGGCAGGGACAAAGGTCTTTTGTCTGTGCGGAAACGTTGTAAATAAAGGGATAACAGAAGTTCCCATGGGAGTAACAGTAGCTGATCTGCTGTACAAATATGGTGGCGGAATAAGTGAAGGAAGAAAATTGAAAATGGTTCAAACTGGTGGCGCAGCCGGTACATTCATCACGCCTGAAGAACTATCTACACCATTGGACTTCGATTCACCCAAAAATTACGGCATTTCACTTGGTTCGGGAGTTATTCTTGTTATTGACGATACCAATTGTGCAGTTGATGTTGCATTAAACCTTATGGAATTCTTTGAACATGAATCCTGTGGAAAATGTACACCCTGTAGAGAAGGTACCAGGTTGATAGTTCACTACCTGAGAGAACTTTCAAAAGGTCGTGGTACACAAGAAATGATAGATAACCTATATGATATTGCAGATAATATGGAAAAAACTTCTTTCTGCGGACTTGGACAATCTGTGCCTATTCCATTGAGATCCATTCTAGATAGATTCAAAGAAGAATTTTTACAACATGTTGGTGCTGAAAGCTGTCCAGGAGGTGTATGTGTTTTCGAAAAAGGTAAGAAGGAGCCTCGAAAAGCGAAGTTGCTTTTTTAATAATTTGAAAAATTTGCTCGGGGATGAAATCCCCGATTTTTATACTTCATAATGTATTGTTTTTTGTTATATACTAAGTAAGAGGTGAGAGCTTATCAACGATAAATTTGATTTGATGATTTTTCTTATAATTGTTGCATCTATTGCTGGTCTGATTACTTTGTTTGTGTTCAATTCTATGGCGGTTGAAAAAAAACAAATCAGAACCATGGCAATAATATATAACAGGGGGATAGGAGCAGACTACAAAAGTTTTTTAAATAATCCTGATTACAATTACGATGATAAAGTTTACGAATACTACAGCTATTTTGCTAGCGGTTCGGGAACCCCTTCACAACTGCCTGGTGGTGTTATGGTTGTGGATAAACCTGTTGATGTTATTTTCGACAGTGATGGGGATGTTGAGAGATTTGCTTCACATTTCTTCACTTTGAGAAGACCAAAGCTTAAAGAACGAATGGATAAACTTATTGAAATATCTAACTCGCTGGATATGTATGATCAAGAAACAAAAGATAAAATATCTCAAACAATTTATGAAGCAGTTATGGAGTTTTCCGGTGCTGTTGTGACAATCAATGTTGGCGCTAATCGTTATAAGCTTAAGCTTTCCAATATAAAACCTGAACTTGTTCTTGCAATTTTAGCAGTTGAATCTGGTTTCAATCCTCTTGCATATGCTAGAGAAACAAGTATTAACCCTGATGTATCAAATGAAGTTTATTCAAGAGGGATCGCGCAGATTTACGAATTCACTTTGTGGTCTATGAATGATTGGCTTGAAGAATCAGGATGCAATATCAAAGTAGATGAACTATGGTCAATAAGAAACAGTGTTTTTCTAGGTATGGTTTACCTGGCTTACGCAGATATGGTTTTATATTCTGAATAATATGGGAAATAACAGAAGTGCTCTGGGATTAATTTTCCTTTTATCAACATCAGCCATTTGGGGTATTTCCTACATCTTTACAAAAATAGCCGTTCAATCTATCCCTCCCATGACACTGGCTTCAATCAGATTTTTTCTTGCTTCATTAATTTTGTCTCTTTTCGCCTTAAAAAAGAGAAAACGTGGCTTTTTCTTATCAAAAGATGCAGCGCTTTCAGGGTTGTTTGGAGTTACCCTTTATTTCTTTTTCGAAAACTACTCTTTAAAGCTTACGAATCCTTCTGATGCTGCATTGATTGTTTCATCGGCACCAATACTCGCTATAGTCTTCTACGATATGCTCGAGCGGCATTTCAATATCATTGAGTACATAGGCAGTATAAGCGCTTTTGTGGGACTTTTTTTTGTAATTTATGGAGGTCAATTTAGCGAAGGATCCAGTATCTTTGGTAATATTATTGCCTTTGGAGCTGCCATATCATGGGTAGGATACACATATTTTTTTGAGAAGCATTCAAATTCAACTACTTCGGGAACGCTCGCTATATCATTATGGGGTATGATTTTTACTATCCCTATTGCAATATTCGAAATATTTGTACTAAAGATGCCAGTATCTTTCAATCCAGGAGCAATAACAGGAATACTTTATCTTTCTATACTGGCTTCAGCACTGGGTTATTTCATGTGGGGGATGGGAATAAAACTGTGGGGAGGGAAATATTCAACCATTTGGATCTACACTATCCCAATATTCACTGTCTTTGCTGACGTTGTTTTTCTAAAGAATGTTCCAACCTTTTTCTTTTATTTGGGCGCTTCTCTGGTTGCCACAGGTATGATTCTGGTAATTATTCAACGGTTTAAGAATATTCGAGGTTACGAAGAAAATCTTTCCACTCAGTCCCGGCGCTAAACCCGCCAGGTCCATTTTTGGAAATTACTCGATGACAGGGTATAATAATTGGAAGAGGATTTATTTTTAAAGACTGTCCCACAGCTCTTGCAGCATTTGGATTTCCAAGCATACTCGCTATATATCCATACGTTACTGTCTTTCCGTATGGGATCTTTTTGGTAATACTCAAAACACTGTTAGTAAAATCACTAACCTCCAAGATATATTCCAGATCGAATTCTCTACGCATCCCGGCTAAATATTCTTTGAACTGTGTAGTAAACGGTTCTACTTCAATCTCATCTTTGCGCGAGAGCGTTAAATTTACTTTTATCAGTTTACCATTGCAAATATCAAATTGTATCGAACCTGGCTTTGCGTTGATAACACCTATCAACATTTTTAACCTACCACTGTTTCTATTGAACTTAGCTCAACAGGAATAACCTTTGAAATACCATCCATCATAGTTATTCCATGAAGAACATCAGCAACTTCCATAACCATTTTGTTATGTGTTATAACAAGAAACTGTGTTTCTTTTGCGTGCCCGTTAAGCATCTTTTTAAATCGTTCCGCATTAAAATCATCCAATGGAGCATCCACTTCATCGAGTATATAAAACGGACTCGGTTTAATCGTAAGCAACGAAAAAACAAGCGCAATGCCCACCAGTGCTTTTTCGCCACCGGAGAATAGTTGTAGTTTTTGAAATTTCCTCCCGGGTTTTTTTATAGCTATCTCTACACCTGTTTCAAGAATATCCTCGCCAGGAAAGAGCTTAATTTCTCCTTCTCCACCTTCGAAAAGTTCTGATATGTATTGAGAAAAATATTCGTTGATTTTTTCAAAGGTTTCAAGAAATATTTTTTTGGCTTCTTTATCTGTTTTTTCAATCAGTTCGTTTAATTTTCCCTTGGCTTCCTCCAGATCCTTACGCTCTTTATCGAGTTCCTGATAATCATTGTCAACTACTTTGTATTCATCTATCGTATCAAGATCAACCGTTCCGAGAAATTTGAGTTTTTTCTCAACATCATCCAGTTCGTTCTTCTTTTCCTTCAGTTCGTCCTCGCTTAGTGCTGGTACTTCTTCAACATTATCAAATTCTTCTAGTTCTTTGTTTAGATTATCAAGTTTCATGTTAGCTTCCTGAATTGACATCTCAAGTTGATGTATTTTGTTTCTTTTCTCCTCTCTTAGATCTTTTAAATTGTTAATTTCATCTTCTAGTTGTTGTAGTCTGTCAAGATGTTCTTCTTTCCCCTGCCTGTGATATTTAATGTTGGAAAAAAGTGACTCTGTTTCTTTTTTTAGTGACGAAAGCTCACTTTCTATATCTGAAATCTGTTTTTTTAATCTTTTAATATCCTCTTCAGTTTCTTCAGTTTGTTTTTCCATTTCCAGAATCTTTTGATTGTTCTGATTTTTCTTTTCTTCAATATCCTTAAGTTCTCTATTATACTGTTCTGTTTTTTCTTGAAGTGTTGAAAGTTCAAGTTTCCTATCAACAAGCTCACTCTGCATTTCTTCCATTTTATTTTTCTTGTTCATCAACTCTTCTGAAACAACTTCAAGATCTCCTTTGATTTCTTGCTGTTCCTTTTTTAACTGCTTTAACTCTTCTGAGAGCTCTTTCTTTCTCTCTTCAGAATTATTCAGTTTGTCGGAATAATCATCCTCTAACTGATCTAGCTCGGTTACTTCATCTTCAACTTCATCTGCACTTTTTATTAATTCATGTATCATTCTATTAATTGCTGCTCCGCTGGAGACTATTTCGTTCAATTCTTCCTGCAGAACCTTTAGGTATCCCTTCAGTTCTTTCATATCATCCTTATTTCTCTGTATCTCTTTTTCTTTAGCCTTTAACGATGTCTCAAGTTGCTCTTTTCTTTCTTTTAAATACTTAATGCGCCTTTTCCTTGAAAACAAATCAGATCGTACATCATCAGTGATGTACCCACCGGTAATCGCTCCTCCTGTTGAAAGAAGTTGACCATCCAGAGAAACTAATCTACCGTAAAAATTAGCATTTTTTCGTATATCGATTGCGTCATCAAGCTCATTCACTATAATTGAGTTTCTAAATAAATATCTGGGAACTACATCCAACCCATCAGGAATGCTAACAAGCTTTGCGGCATAACCAATAAATCCTTTGTGCTTTTCAGCTGGTTCATACGTGCTAAATTTTCCTTCAAGCATGTCAAGGGGTAAAACTGTAATTCTACCAGTTTTGCTACCTTTGAGATACTCAATTATTCGTTTGGCTGTGAAGGAATCCTTAACAACTACATCCTGCATCCTCCCCCCCAGTAGAACGCTTATTGCCGTCTCATATTCAGGAGGGACATCTATTATATTTGCTACAACATCTATTAATCCGTTAAATTTATCTTTACGTTCGAAGATCTCTCTTACTGATCTAGAAAATCCCTGATATTCATCAAGCTGTCTGGAAAGTGTGCTCATTTCCATTTCACTGCTTCTCATTTCATCTCTCATCTTCTGTCTTTCTTCATCAAGTTTTTCGTATTGTTTTTCTAGCGCATCAATCTTTTCTTTCACGGAACTAATATTTTTTTCTGTTTCTTCCTGTTTTTCAGAACTCTTTTTTCCCTTTGAGGCAAGTTTCTCTATTTCTTCCTTCAGTTCATTGAACCGATCTGTTTTAGAGTTCAGTTGTGCTCTAATCATTTCAAGTCGTTTTGATATATCTTCTTGATTGTTTGTGAGCCTGTCAATTTCATTCGCTGCTTTTGAAATCCTTTTATTTATTGACTCTAATGCTTCCTGTTGTTTTAACCAATTTTTCTCCTTTTCACTATGTTCTTTAACAATTTCTTCTCTTTTTTTCTCCAGCTCTTGTAGCTCGTTTTTTTTATTGCTTATTTTTTCGTCCATATTATCCTTGATCATTGCAATTTCTTCTTTTCTCTTTTCCAGATTCTCAATTTCTTCCTTAAGGGAGTCTGATTTCGTGGTCGATTCCACGAGTTTGGATTCTTTTTCTCCCAATCTCCTGTTATACATTTCCTTGAAATCCAGTAAGTCACTCTGCCTTTGCTTATATTCCTCAAGTAACTGTGTGAAGTTTTCAATTTCCTTGTCCATTTTAGAAAATTCCTGATGAAGGGTACTCCATCGGGATTCTTTTTCTATTAGTTCTTTCTGTATTTTTTGCAGTTCCTGGTTCAGGGTATTTTTATCTTCATTGTATTTGTTTAACATATCAAGCTTTTTTCTACGCATATTACCATAATAAAGACGCTTGAGGTTTTTTCTTGTATCGGTATATTCCAGATATTTTTCAGCTCTTTTTGCCTTAAGATATAATGACTTTCTTTGTTTTTCGAGTTCAAACAAGATATCTCTAACACGATCAAGATTCGCCTGAGTTGCCGCCAGTTTTGACATGGCTTCTCGTTTTCTCTCTCTATAAACTGCAGTTCCTGCTGCTTCCTCTATAAGTTTTCGTAGCTCGTAGGGTGAAGCGCTTACAACCTGGTCTACCTGACCCTGACCTACAATTGAATAAAGATCCATGCCGACTCCAGTGCCTTTGAATAATTCTTTAA
>JASMTM010000138.1:0-2565 GCA_041694295.1 Petrotogales bacterium | reverse complement strand
TTACGGCGGCGACATCACACGGAAGCGGAAACTCCTCGAAAAACAGAAAAAAGGAAAGAAACGCATGCGCCAGGTCGGCAACGTGGAAGTGCCCCAAAAAGCCTTCCTCGCTGTGCTCAAGCTGGATGATTAATTTGACGGTGGGATCTTTTTCATATTCCGTTCGCGAGAATTCATGTGTTATTGGCAGTTTTTGGAGAATGCGTATTAGTCTAAACTCTCTATATCTTATACTAGTTGAAGCAAATAGAATAAAATGTATTTTTGAATAAAAAAAGCAAATATACATCTCCATGCCTATAAATAAGCCTTATTTCCGTATTATAAGACCGAAAATTTCTAGAAATAATATCATTGTTAACCAAACTGAAAACAATTATATCACTGATATTAGATATGCCAGAAACAGATCTACCTCTATCAGGGCAATGCACATTTTAATTGAAGATTTGAAGAGAATCTTTGAATTTATCGAACCATCTGATTCAATCTCCAATTCTAATAAACATGTTTTCTCGCATAGAATATTCGAGCTTTTTCTTCGAGCATCGACAGAGTTTGAATCAAACTGTAACCACATTTTAAAAGCTAATGGTTATGAAAAACCAGGTAATTGGACAATGAAAGATTATTTTTTACTTAATAAAGCACTTAAACTATCAGAATATAAATTGAAAATCCCCATGTGGTATCCTGAACCTTTAATCATTATGCCTTTTAAGGATTGGGGCGGACGGGAGTCTTATGCGCCATTACTTTGGTATCAAGATTATAATAAAGTTAAGCACAATAGGTATGAGAAATTTGAACTGGCAAATCTTGAAAATTTATTAAATGCTATTGCTGCTACATTCTCAATTTTATATGCTCAGTTTAATTTACTTGTTTTTCATCCATCACAATATACTATAGTACATGACCTTGATGAGGAGAATTATCATTATTCAGGTGATTCATACTTTAGAGTTAAAAATTGTTTTCAGTGGGATCAGGAGGAAAAATATGATTTTAACTGGGATGAGCTAAAGGATGAAGAAAATCCTTTTCAGCAATTTAATTTCAATGTCCAAGGGGTGTAACAGGTAACATAAATTAAATCAAGTAAATAATGATTCTTTTTGATTTTCTTTTATTGCATTTAGAAATTGACAATCATTATAGGTTTTGCAGCTTTTTGAAGTTTTTTGTGGGGGTGCCACCGAAATCCATTTCAATTTAACCTTTACAGAGGTTTTCGTATAGTTACTTTCCACATTCAACGCCTTCAGCGTTGAGCACTCCTTCAAGCGCTGCTTTTCCCCCGGGTTGTTACCCGGCGCTATTCACAGTGAACCGCTTCGCGGTTACAAGATGCTCAAATGCATAAAGGGTTTTTTATAAGAATCCCGAAAGGCCCGCCCGAACGACGGAATTTATTCAGTCGGGCGGGGATTGAATATGAATAGCCCTGTATGAAATGCAGGGTTGAAAGGTTTAGGATAAGCTGAAGAACCCTGAAGGGGATAAACTATAATAATCTTAAACGAAATTAATTAAGTTCATCCAGTGCTTTTTCACACACACCTTGGTTTTTTGTAAACTCTTTGATGATTAGTTTAATCTGTTCTTTTTCTGTTTCAATAAGGTTTTTTTGATTTTGAAATTGTAATGATGCATCTACTAGCTCTTTATATAAGATAGCTGCAGCGCTGGGGTCTGTATGTTTTTCTATTATCTCAATTAAATTATCAACAAGTTTATCATTTATAACAGTAGGGTTAAAGTTATTTGGTGTAGTTATCCATTTTGAATATGCTTTGAAAACTTTAGGTTTTAATTGTTCAAAGTCTGAAGGGGTCTGCTCTGATTGAGAATTGGCTCGCATGCATTTAATTTCATCATTAATTTTGACAGTAGCATCACTCCATTTCTCTCTGTAACTATTGTACTTGTCAATAAGCCTATTTTTATCTTGAAAACTAAAGTTATGCCAATACTCAACTGATTTTATCGAGTTCCACATACTGGTAAAAATTTCTCGTTTTACGTTCATTTTTAATTTAACTAAGTTTTCAAGACCGTGAAAATATGCGTCATAAATCTTGTAATAACCAAGATTATTGATAGAGCTTAATGTAGAAATTGTTTTTCGCTTGTAGCGAAAAGGTTCAGAATTTTCAATGGATAACGTTTCAATGGTATTCTCGAAAGCTATAGACTGCTCATTTATTTCTTTGATAAGCTCTCTTAGGTTAATATTAAAAGTCTTACGAATTCGTCTGCGTTTTATATAGTTTGATATTACAATAACTATTAGTCTCAAAAGCATTCCTGCAATAAAAACGAATAGGGTTATTAACAAAGTTGCTGATGTATTACTGTCTATATAAAAAGCTTTCTGCAAATATTCATGAAGAGCTATCATATCTTAGAGTTTTTTGATTTTCAAATTACAAAAAAATCCCACCCCTACCCACAAAACATGCAGGCCGGGATGGGATTAGCATTCCTTAATCATCCACCACTATCCTGGCCCTGGTATATCCGTAGTAAAACGAGGGCTTGGTACGTTTGAAAAGCTTCATC
>JASMTM010000137.1:0-8741 GCA_041694295.1 Petrotogales bacterium | reverse complement strand
AGTGGGCAGGACAAATACAACAATAGAGATTGAAGCAGGTCACCACGAGATACTTATGTTGAAAGAAGGATTCTATTCTGTGCATTTAATTATGTACTTCGAGGAAAAGAGTTACTCATATACTTACGTTTTAACACCCGTTAAATAATTGTATAGCTTTATATTGAAAAAAATCACCCCATGTATGGGGTGATTTTTTTGGCTTCTTGGAGTGTTAATTCCCTGTATTCACCTTCATTGAGTGATTTAGGAAGATCAAGATTTCCGATTCTAACTCGAAAAATATCAATAGTTTCAGATCCCAGAAATTCAACCATTTTCTTTATTTCATGAAATTTTCCTTCTGTTAAAACAATTCGGAATCTATGAGGGGCTTTCCATTCAATTTCATCTGCTCGATAAATTTCGTTGTTTAATCTTATTCCTGATAACAGCTGTTCAAGTTGTTGGATTTTTAGTTCTTCCCTTACCGTTACTATGTATTCCTTTTTTACATTGAATTTGGGATTTATACAGTGATGAAGAAATTTTCCATCGTTTGTTAAAATGATTATACCTCGGGCATCTTTGTCAAGTCTGCCTGCAATAGAAAGTTCTTTTTCATAGATTTCATTTACAAGTGAAAAGACAGTGGGACCTTCTTGTTCATTTCTTGAACAAACATAACCTACAGGTTTGTTCAATAATACATAGACATTCCCATAGGGGACAACAATCTTATCATCAAAGGTCACTACATCGTCATCATTTAACTTTTCAGACGGATCAGTTACGATAATTCCATTTATTTTTACCCTTCCCGAACGAATTCTTTTTTTCACAGTTTTTCTGGAAAGGTTCGTGAATCTGGAGATATATTTGTCAAATCTCATCATAAGTATATTTTACTATATTGTTTTTCGGTAGATTATTCAAGTAATAAAGATTGCATATAATGATATAATTTTTACAAAGGAGAAAAATGAGAGAAGGTGAAAAAATGAGAAAGGAGTGGAAGCTCCGTAAGTTTGATGATACTACGGTATCTCGGCTTATGGAATATCTTGGGGTTGATGAGTTTTTAGCAAGATTGCTTGTTAAAAGGGATATATGTGACATTAACGAAGCAATGTCTTTCATAAACCCTGAACGAAGTATTCTTCATGATCCTTATCTGCTAGAAGATATGGACAAAGCGGTTAATACGCTCTTAAAGGCACCTGAAAATGAATCCATTGTCGTGTTTGGTGATTACGATGTTGATGGTGTTACGTCAACCGCCCTTCTTTATCTTGCAATGAAAAAAATGGGTTTTAACGTTCATTACTACATACCTTTGAGACTTGAAGAGGGTTATGGTCTCAGCAAAGAGGCAATAAAAGAACTCTATGATAAGGGGCATAGAATACTAATTACGGTGGATTGTGGGGTCACTTCTGTAGAGGAGATAAAATATGCAAAAAATCTTGGTTTTAAGGTTGTCGTAAGCGATCATCATGAAATAAAAGATTCATTGCCTCCAGCAGAAGCTGTCATAAATCCAAAACGGCCTGATGATGAATACCCCTTTAAAGGTCTGGCAGGTGTTGGTGTAGCATATAAGTTGATGTGTGCGTTGAATGAAGCTATGAAACTTCCTTTGAATCCTGAAGATTTTCTCGATATTGTTGCGCTTGGTACGATAGCTGACATCGTTCCATTAAAGGATGAAAACAGATACATTGTAAAAGAAGGTACGAAAAAAATACAGAAAAATCCATTGCCAGGTTTAAAAGCACTTCTAGGTTTCTTAAGAATTAATCCTGAAACTATAACTGCAAAAGATATTGCCTTCAAAATTGCACCAAAACTAAATGCAGCAGGAAGAATGGACTCTGCTATAGTTGCTCTTGAATTACTGATCAGTGAGGATATAAACGAAACCTTGTCAATCGCAAGACGTTTGCTCAAGCACAATCAGAATAGGCAGATGATAGAAGCAAAGATCTTTGAGCATGTAAAAAAAGAGATTGAAACAGATGAAGAATTGAAGGAAGCAAAAGTACTTGTAATGTATGGAGAAAACTGGCATTTGGGCGTTCTTGGGATCGTTGCTTCCAGACTCGTATCGATGTATAACAAGCCAGTATTCTTGATTTCAACATCGGAAGATATTGGGAAAGGATCAGCAAGAAGTCCATCGGGAGTAAGCATAATTGCGTTACTAAATGAAATCAGTGATCTGTTTGAGGAGTTTGGCGGGCACGAAATGGCTGCTGGATTTAGCATAAAAAAAGAAAATATACCTGTTATGAGAAAAAGGATAAACCAGGCTTATAGAAAACTTTACGGAGAAGATTTACCATTACATACAGTTGAGATTGACGAGGAGATAACTCTTGATGAAATTGAAACCAAAACTCTTAAAGTTCTTGATGTACTAAGACCCTTCGGACATTCAAATCCTGAGCCAAGATTTCTCATAAAGGATCTAAATATTCAAAAGGCGAAGATCTTTGGTAATAATGGAAATCACCTGAAATTGATCCTCAGATCAGGAGAACAGAAAATATTTGCCATAGGGTTTGGCATGAGTAAACTTCTTGAAGAATATCGTTATGTAAAACCAAGTTTGCTTAAGGCTGATGTTGTCGTTAATATAAAAAGAGACAATATGTATGGTGATATTGAAACAGTTAAACTTTCACTTGTAGATGCAAATATTTACATAGATCCAGTATTTGAGGAAGAGGTAAGAGACAAAAACTTTGTCTTTGAATTTATTAGAGACTGGAAGAACCAGCAACCCTTTGGAAATGAGCCAAGGGTTGACGTTTCATTAACCGTCTCTGAATTAGAAAGAAAACTTTCTCATAAAGCTTATGGTTTTATGAGAATTGGATCTTCTAACCCATGGGGAGCCTTTGGAAATATTAGACTGAAACATCTTCATCTGGCCTGGAAAATTCTAAGTAACTACAGAAACGAAAAGAAAACTGCGGTGGTATCCGGTTTGAACAGTGTGCTGGCACACACATATCATTCTCTGCAGCACTATATAGATCCTGTTAAACCATTATATGCAAATTCTCTTTATAGGGGCGAACCGTGCAGTTCTGTAGTTTTTAGTACTCTTTCATTTTTCATGGATAACTATGATTATTATATGGGAAAGTTTGATGAAATAATATTCGACGAACCTGTTTATATTTTTTCTGAGATTTATAGAGATCATCCTGATTATAATAAGTTGATAGATAAACTTCCGAAAATTTTGCAAAGAGCTGGTTTTACCGGGAGTATTTTTAGTGATGAAGTAGAAAAATTAATGGAAAAATACTGCATCAATTATATTTACAATCCTGTGCCCATAAAGCATGTTGGCATAATTGACAATAGAGGTACCAGGAAAAAGGTTGACCAGATACTTTCGCTTGTAAGGCATGGTGAAAATGTTGCCATAATAGTTGATTCGCCAAATAAGACTGTTGCTCTAACAAAAACTCTTGGAGAACGATTATCACACACACTTCAGAATGGTGAGCTGATTTTCTACAACTATTTACTGAAATATTTCCAGCGAATGAACATCTATTCGCTAATAGAACGCCAAAAAATAAAAGTATTGATAGCAACGCCTTCAAGTGATGGTCTCGGTGTTATGCTTGGAAATTCCAATATAGTTTTTTATAATGCTCCTAAGAATTTTCTTGAGATGCTTGATGCCGTTTCTACCAAACCCGGAGACGATGCTGAACTGTTCTTAAATTTGGCTTTCAACAAGAATGATTTGTTATCGAATGTCAATAAAATTGATAAGCTTTTCCCCACATGTGAAGAGGTTCAGGGCCTTTATCAGGATATAGTAGATGTTCTTCCTGCTAGTGATAAAGATATAAGAAAAGCGTTGAGTCTTAGTAATATTGAGTCGAAGGTTAATCTTGCGATTCTTGAAGAAATGAAGCATATTGAATACGATGGTGAAGTATGGAAGAAGCTTAATGGAAAAACGTTTAGCAGTGAGGAAATGAAAAGAACGTTAAGATATCGTGAAGGAATACCCGAGAAAAGAATGAGTAGGTGGTATGCATCAAAACTATCTACAACCACCACAAGGTCACTTCTTAGAAGCCTTATGAAAGGAAGTGAATTGTTAAAGAATTGATGGATACACTGGACCTTAATACCTGTATATCAGTTAAGACGGAAGATGTGCTTGAAGCATTAAATCACATAAGGAAAAGTCAGATTTTTGCGAAGATATTTCCATCAAACAATCGAAATGGGACTAAACTGCACATAGCCATCAATAAAAATGATTTTGATGAAGCTATGCTGGTGCTTAAGAAAAATAACATTGAAGTAACTGGATACAAATTCTATGAAAAAAATATAATTGGTGCTTTTTATGAAAATACTGGGCATTGATTATGGGACCAAGCGAATTGGTATAGCGATTTCTGTAGAAGAAGTTGAAATGCCACTTAAAACTATTACTATCGAAAACTATAAAGAAAAAATTAAGGAGATTATAAATACCAGAAATATCGATATTATTGTCATCGGATTGCCCGTTTCGATGTCAGGAAGATATAACGAAATCACGCTGAATGTGGTTTCCTTTGCCTTGAAAATATCCAAACTGGTCAAAAAACCTGTATGGCTCTTCGATGAACGATTGTCCACTGAAAGCTCCAGATATACTGCAACTTCAAGAAAAAGTTTTAAAAATAATAAAGATACATTGAGTGCTTTAAATATTCTCAGGAGATTCAATCCACGTTCATCAAACGCTTACAAAATTGTAGATGTCTTCCCTGAATGGATACCTGAATGGGAAAAATTGCCTGAATCAAAATTACTCGCATATCAGCCTGATAATCCTGAAATTGTTTATTTGCTAAATGAGAAGCATAAAGATCAGAAGATTTTTACCAGCAATCCGCAGATTTTTCTAATTCTTAAAAGAAAAGGTTTTACTCCTGTAAACATAATAGAAGATGTTTACCCTGAAGAGTATTCTTCGATAGTTATTAACAGAGAGAATCAAGAAAAATGTCCTGATAACTTAAAAAAAGAAAAGTATATATATACTTACAGAGTTTGTGCCCGTAGCTCAATGGATTGAGCACTGGATTCCGGCTCCAGAGATTGTGGGTTCGAGTCCCACCGGGCACGCCATCTACATTTCTTCATCATTTCTTTGTCCTGCTTTGGAAAGAAAAAAAGACATCAGTAAGCCAAACAACGTCCCACCTAATACTCTGAATGCCACTTCAGGATAAGTTCCTGCTCTTAATGCCAGATCGGGTATCGATCCTATCATTAAACCTGCAAGAAATGAAAATGTTGCAGATGGGAATTTAACAAGCAATTTTTTTAGAAATCTGCTTACCAGAATAATTCCAAGAAATATACCTACAGCTGTAAATAACAGTATTAATATGTCCATAGATGATACCGCGTTTACAATTCGTTCGTATTCATTCATAATTAACAGAATAAATGCTCCGCTCAATCCAGGTAATATCATTGAGGCCGCACCAAAAAAACCAGCTATACTGTCGTATACAAGCGAGCCAATTGAATGAGTAACTTCTCCGGTTTCATTGACTTTTCCAGAGTCACCGGCAGTAAAAGCAAGTAAAACTACCAGCACAATACCAAGAAGCATAAATAAATAGTTGCTCCTTTTTCCTTTTGTACGCCTTTTCATAACAAAAGGTATAGAGCCAGCTACCAGACCAATAAAGCAACCATATGTGTAGCCAGGTATACGTTCCATGGCCATATTTATTAAATGAGAGAAACCAAAGATGGATATTGTTATTCCTGCAATTATTGTAAGCAAGAAAAAGACGGCATCTCTGTTTATTTTAAGTGAAGCGACGGAATTAATCGATGAAATAAGCTGATCATAGATCCCGCCTATTAACGCCATTGTTCCTCCACTTACACCAGGTATTAAGTTGGCGATTCCCATTAATAGGCCGACTATAAAACTTATGATAGGCAACCCCCCTTCGAATTATTCTACCAGAAGTGGGTGAACCACTCAAATGCAATGAAGTATTTCATATGTTATAATCTGATAGAAATACTCGGAATTAGGGAGGGAGAATAGTGAGTTTGTTAAAAATAGAGGATCTTCATGCAAAACTTGCTAACGAAAATATTGAAATATTAAAGGGTATAAATCTGGAGATAAAAGAGGGCGAAACCCATGCAATTATGGGACCCAATGGTAGTGGTAAATCAACACTGGCAAATGTAGTGATGGGAAATCCGAAGTATGCAGTAACTTCAGGTAAGATCATGTACGATGGGGAATTAATCAATGAATTAAGCGTTGACGAAAGAGCAAATAGAGGTATTTTCCTTTCATTTCAGCATCCACCTGAGATTAATGGGATCAAACTGAGAAACTTCTTGTTTACTACTAAACAAAAAGATAGTAAGACGTCGATGATAGAAATGAACAAAGAGCTTGAATCAGTAACTGAGAGGATGAATATGAGTACTGATTTCTTAAGCAGATATCTGAACGTTGGTTTTTCAGGGGGAGAGAAAAAAAAGAATGAGGTTATGCAACTCACATTTCTAAAGAAAAAAATGGCTATCCTTGATGAAATTGATTCTGGTCTGGATGTTGATGCTTTGAGAGAAATTGCCGAAATCGTTAATGAGTACAGAAATAGTAACAATGGTTTGCTATTAATTACACATTATAAAAGAATTTTGGAATATATTATTCCTGATAAAGTACATATACTGATGGCGGGAAAAATAATCAGTAGTGGAGGGCAAGAACTGGCTGACCAGGTAGAACAGTCTGGATATTCATTTGCCTTAAACGAATCGAGGGAGTGAGCTTTTATGAACAGTGTGTTCGTTGATGATAAAAGCTTTAATTTCAAACAGAATACAAGATATTCTGCAAAAAGTAAACCGGGTATAAGAAAAGAATTGATTGAGGAGATATCTTCGTATAAAAATGAGCCAGAATGGATGCTTAAACACAGATTAGACTCACTCGAAGTGTTCAAAAATATTAAAGAGCCTCGTTTTGGAGTGGATACCAGCAAGCTTGATATCCAACAAATAATTCCTTATTTAAGACCAGAAGCTAACAAAGGTAACAACTGGGATGATGTACCATACGAAATCAAGGATACCTTTGAAAGGCTTGGTATTCCTGAATCGGAGCGCAAAGCTCTGGCTGGTGTTGGAGCTCAATACGATTCTGAAGTGGTATATCAGAATATTAAGGAAGAACTGGAGAATATGGGTGTTGTTTTTTTGGATATGGAAACAGCTGTTAAAGAATACCCAGAATTGGTCAGGAAGTATTTCATGAAACTTGTTCCTGCAGATGATCACAAATATGCAGCATTACATGGTGCAATTTGGAGTGGGGGATCATTTGTATATATTCCTGAAAATACAGAGGTTTCTTTACCTCTACAGGCGTATTTCAGAATGAATGCTCAGGGTACTGGGCAGTTTGAACACACACTTATAATCGCTGACAGGGGTAGCAAAGTTCACTTTATAGAAGGTTGTTCTGCTCCAAGATACAATATTCATAATCTGCATGCTGGTATGGTCGAGATTTTTGTAAAAGAGTATGCAAGTGTGAGATATTCCACCATTCAAAATTGGTCAAAAAATACTTTCAACCTTAACACCAAAAGAGCTATCGTTGAAGAAAAAGGGTCCATGGAATGGATTTCTGGTTCACTGGGTAGTGAAAAAACCATGTTATACCCTACAACTGTATTGAAAGGAAGACAATCTTATGCTTACCATCTTGGTGTAACTTATGCCGGAGAAGGTCAGCACATGGATACAGGTTCCAAAGTGATACATCTAGGAAATGAAAGCAGTTCCAATGTAGATATGAGAAGTATCAGTGTTAATGGAGGATGGGCATTTTACAGGGGGCTTCTGAAAATTGCTAAAGAGGCAAGAAATTCTAGATCTTCTGTTAAGTGTACTTCATTGATGATTGACAACGATTCCAGGGCAGACACTTACCCAGTAATAGATGTGGGAAATAATCTCTCTGATATTGGCCATGAAGCGAAAATTGGACGAATTGGGGAGGAAGAACTTTTTTACATAATGTCAAGGGGTCTGACAGAGGATGACGCGAAGGCTATGATCGTGAGAGGTTTTATTGAACCGATTACAAAGGAATTGCCACTTGAGTATGCTGTTGAGCTTAACAGATTGATCAATATTGAAATGGATAGCACAATAGGGTAATGGAGTGATTACAATGGAAAGAGTGATTGATAAAGTCCATAATGGTATGAAAATGATCGTACCAGGAAACAAAGAATTGTCTCTGGATGGTGATTATGGTCATCAAGAACTGAAGATGATTAATAAACAAGACAAGAAAGAATATTCGAGCTTCAAAATGAAAAGATTTTTTGAATATGAGGGACTTCGATTTCCCGACTGGAAAAAGATCTCGCTGGAGGGTCTCAAAGTACCCCCATTAAAAAATGCCGTGAATTCTTTTATTAATATAAAGGGAGAAGGAATTTTTAAACCAGTAAAAGATTTGAGTAAAGCTGAGCGATTAATGTTTGAAAGATTAGACTTTGAAGGCTCAGACCGAAAAATTCTTTTACTTGCAGATGTTTTTCATTCGGATGGATACATATTTAAGCATTTTGATACTCCATTAACGATGGGTACAGATTCAAATTCGAGCCATCCTTCATATACAACAAATCTGTTTGTGATCCCAGAAAATTCAAAAGTGAAAATTC
>JASMTM010000136.1:0-5313 GCA_041694295.1 Petrotogales bacterium | reverse complement strand
ACGCTTTTTCCAGCAACAATTCGGTTTAAATAAAAAACTTTCAGAACTTGGTGTGAAAAAAGATGATCTTAAAAAAATTGCATCAACGGCTTATAGAACTATGAAAGGTGTAGTTGTTGCTTCTCCTGGTAATTTAAAGGAAGATGATTTGCTCAAAATTCTTGAGAAATCATTTTGAAATCGTTATATAAAAGAGAAGAGCCCGAAAGGGCTCTTCTTTTCACTAAAATGTTTTATAATATTTTTCTTTGAACTGATCAAAAAAATCCGTTGTTTTTTTGAAAGTAAATTCTTTAAACTCAAACATTACCCACTCTTTTTTGAATCTTTCGGAAATTTTAAGATATTTGGGAAGAGGCAAAAAGCCATTTCGTTTATTAAATGTCAAATCAATATTAATCATATTTGGAACATAACCTCCGCCACCGATTAGACTTAGAAATCTCATTCGCGTTTCATCTGGAACTATACGATATTCAATCTGATTTTGACCAACTACAACCGTCCATTTGTAATTTCTTTCATCAAGTAACCCCTCAAGAAAATTTGAAAGTATCCTGGCAATCAGTGTAAATTGATTTTCTACACGATATTGCTTCCAGGGGTCTCCTTTCACAACACTAAAAATTATATTCTCATTATTCAAAAACACAAAACCAATTTCATCTAACTCCTCAGGTTCACTGAATTCAATAAACCAATTACCAATGTTATCTTTCTTAAAATTAAAAAACAGAACCACATCAATAATTTCATCGTTGCCTTCCTGTTGCGCAATATGAAAGGTAACCCTTACATCCATATCAATAAGTTCATTTTCTGATAATATTGTTAAAAATTGTGTCAATGTACTATTATCATTTTCGCTGTTAGTATTAGAAGCTAGCAAAAAAACAAAATTTGTTAAAATAAAGCATACAAGTATTATTTTTTTCAAGTTTATTCCTCCATAACAAAGTATATCAAAACAACTTTATCGAAAATAAATTCATCTGGTTAGTCAAGTATAATATAAAAGTAATGGGGGTGGTCAATTTGAACTTTTCATCTAAACTAAAAAGCCTTTTTTGTATTATCGCAACTATATCAGTTAGCTTAATAATGGTTGGTTCAGGGAATTTTGACGTGATATTATTTCCAGACATTTCTCTTAACAATTATCCTTCAAGAGAATCGGATTATACTCCAGCGTTTTATGATTTAGTTCGATTTTACAAAGTACCAGCACTTTCTTCATTTGGTTTCAGTTTTTCATCTAGTGATTTTAGAGCACTTATGTTTGCCGAAATAAGACAGGATCTCTCAGCCTTTTTAAGAGGCTTTGATTGGAGTAATCTTCCCATTTGTGTCGATCCTTCACTTCCTTTTCCGGATGGTAATTATCCAGTAATAGGTTTCATGGAATATTCACCAGATAATTTTTATTTTTCTATAGGAAGAAGAAAATTAAAGTGGGGACCAGCAACATATGATCTTGCTCTTTCTAGTATTTCACCTTATTATGATCACTTTTGGTTTGAGTACAATGATAGCTGGCTAAGTGATGGTAAAATGCAGTACAATTTTTTCACAATATCTGCAGATGAAAAGGTTTACAATAACAGACCCAAAACCTTAATTGGTCACAAGATACTATTTTTGGGCGATTGGCTTTCTGTTGGGTTGGGAGAACTCAATTTAATTTATGGGAGGATACCCGATTTACAAGATCTCGGTCCTCTTATTATTTATCATCATAGCTATCAGGAAAGTTCAAATGTTATAGCTATTGCTGATTTTAAAGCAGATTTTGGAAGAATTGGAAGTTACGGAGAATTTATCATGGATGATTTCAACCTCTCTAGTGAATCGGTAGACTCTAACCCAACAGCTTTGGGCTTTTTTGCAGGAGTAAAATATAATCTCATTGATAGCGAGCAATTTCAGTCTTCAGGAATGCTTTATGAAGATTATGAAATTTGTGATAGAGACACTAAGATTGAAGGACTTTGGATTGGTTATGAATATTATCGCACAACAACTTACCTTTATAACAGAGAGTCTGAAATTGGCAAATTTACGTATCCAGTTCTCCTTAATGTAATGGCACTTGACAGCTGGCCAGTTATAAACTATCCCTTTGGTTTCCCTTATGGAGCAAATGCAAAATTACACATGATTAAAGCAGATTACGAACGTAAGAATTTAAAGGCTGGTTTAAAATTTGAATACCTTACAAAAGGCAGTTATGGTATTAAAGATGATTACAATAAGCCCTTTGACCTTGATTGGTATGAAATGACAGAACCTGTTAAAAACAGTTTTATTATCTCTGGTGAAATGCAACTGAGATTGTTTAATACCCTTATTATGAGTAAAATTGGAATAAATATTTAAAAAGAATCGGCAAACTATTTCTTTAATGTCGGTTATGGAAAACGACTTTCTTTCTAAAATTATTAATTAATCAAATATCTTAAAATTTGGAGGTGCATCTTATGGAATATAGAAAAGTAGGAAAATGGGGACTTAGAATCAGCGAACTTTCACTTGGTTCCTGGCTAACCTTTGGTAAACAGTTAGATATTGATGGTGCAAAGAATATTGTTAGAGAGGCTTTCAAAAATGGAATTAACTTTTTTGATTGTGCTGAGGCTTATGCCAATGGCATGGCAGAATCTATGCTAGGTCAGGTATTGAAAGAATTTAGAAGAGAAGACTATGTTGTCTCAACAAAAATTTTCTGGGCTGGTAAAGGACCAAATGACTCGGGGCTTTCAAGAAAACATCTTCTTGAAGGCATCTGGAACTCATTAAAAAGAATGCAGCACGATTATGTAGATCTAGTATACTGCCACAGACCTGATCCTGAAACACCCATAGAAGAAACAGTGCTGGCAATGGACTATATAATACGAAATGGACTTGCTCTTTACTGGGGAACATCCGAATGGAGTGCCGAACAGATTATATCAGCCCATAAAGCTTGTGAAGATTTTAACTGTGTTCCACCTGTTGTCGAACAACCTCAATACAACATGCTTGAAAGAAATAAAGTAGAAAATGAGTTTTTACCACTTTATGAAAATTATGGCATGGGACTAACCACTTTCAGCCCACTGGCTTCCGGATTATTAACAGGAAAATATAATAATGGAATACCCAAAGGTAGCAGATTTGATGTTTTTCCGGAACTTAAAAACCATTTTGAGAAGAGCGGCCTTTTCGATGAGAAAATTATTGGTAAAGTGAAAAAAATAGGAGAAATTGCGAATGAGTTGGGTGTAAAACAGACTCAATTGGCAATTGCATGGGCATTAAAGAACAGAAATGTCAGCAGCGTTATACTTGGTGTTAGCAAACTGGAGCAACTTGAGGACAATCTGAAATCTATCCAGGTAAAAGAAAAAATTAATGATAAGATAATGAATAAAATCAGTAATATTTTAGAAGGTTGAATAAAAAATGAAGCTTAATAATTTGAAAAAATATTTCTTTTTTTTAATTATGCTTTCTATTTTTTCCGTATCTATTTTTTCTATTAATGTAAAATTTGAAACCGGTTATCTTAATAATCAAATACATAGAGATGATTATGTCGATAAAATTGGATTAGAACTGGATATTCAATTGTTCTCAAAGATCGGCTATAAACTTGGTTGTGGTTTTATTCATGATGGACAGAGATTAAGTGGTTGGGAAGATGAATTACTTGGACATAGATGGTATAACAGTTCAGGATACTTTTACCATGAATCAGATAAATTGTCTATAAAATTAGGACTACAGGAGTTTTCTATCGGGCTTGGGGATGAATATCCATTGTTTTTTAGAGAAGAAGTCGGTTCTTTTAATGGGCTTTCATTGAAATGGTCACCCACCGATTATTTTACCTTAAGAAATAGCCTTATTCTTGTAAGGTTTGCTCCCTATGGAGTTGTTGGAGCAGAAGGTGATGCTGGATTTTCAAAGAGTTTATACCACAGAAGTTACACATTCAAATATAGTGATCTCAGATTTGGTTTTCATGATTCAATCTTTTTCATAGACAGAAATTTCGATCCATGGTACGCTTTTTCTTTATTGCCCTATACCGCTGTGCAGGAAATAAGGCATATGTCAGGTCCTGAGAAAGAGGAAATAAATGATAATGCTATGATAGGAGCTTTTATCAGTTATGAACCTGGAAAACTACGTCTCTACACAGACCTACTTATTGATGATATAAACGCCAATGTAATTTTTGATCCTTCGAATCAAACTGTAACAAAGCTAGCTGCAAACGCGGGCGTTGATTATCATACTGATTCATTAACTCTTAGTCTTGAAGGAGCAATATCTACTGCGTATGTATTTGCCAGAACCAAATCTTCTTTACCCTACGAGTATTCAAAAGGAGAAAAAGAAAATGTGAACAATTATATTATTGAAGAAAATATGCTTGGATATAAGTATGGGGAAAATAGTTCAAGTTTTATTTTAAAACTGGAACATAGCTTCGGATTTTATGGAAGTTACGAAAATGTTCTTATAGGAACCAGAGAGCCCTGGAATCCATGGCATGGAGAACCAACATATGAGCAGGGTATGAATTTTTTCCTTGGTGGAGTGAGTGAAACAAGAAATATTTTAAAAATTGGATTCAAAAAAAACTTAACGCTTTTTTCAATATTATCAAAAATAGACACTTTTTTTGGTATTTGCATTAAAAATATCAACAATCAAAACACCTATCTACCCTTATTAGGAATCTTAATCTCTCTTGATTGGAAGTGATACTATCCTGATAAAAAGAGATAATGGGTTATTATTTATGCGATTTGACGACGGTGATTCCTTAATAGAAAGTCTACACTTTAAACTAAGTGAAACAGGTTTAAATTCTGGAATAGTAATTAGCGGAATAGGCATGTTGAAAAATGTGACAATTGGATGGTTTAATTTGGATACTTCTGGATATGAACACTCTACATATTCCGAACCGCATGAAGTACTCTCACTATCCGGAAACGTTTCTTTAAAAGACGGTAAACCCTTTGCCCACATTCACACTTCTTTAGCAGGACGTGATAATAGAGTTATTGGTGGTCATCTTTTTTCAGGAATAGTTTGTAATACAGTAGAACTGTTCATACTTGAAAGCAAATCAATAAATCTTATAAGGCAAAAGGGCGATACATTTCGACCTTTAGGAATTAAATAACAAATGACGTAAATAGCATCTATATCCAAAGGTTGGCAGGTGATATTTTGCTTGAAAAAATAAAATTTCGAAAAAAGAAGAGAAGTATGCCCGGCGCTTCACCGGGAACACTATCTATTGATAAATCTATG
>JASMTM010000135.1:0-7342 GCA_041694295.1 Petrotogales bacterium | reverse complement strand
TTCTAAACTAATCTCTATGGTTATACTTCAGGTATCTATATATCGTAAAAACACATGGGTGAGTTTACAACTTCCTTTTTTTGAATAATGAGAGCATTATTTTACGATCCATATTGAAATCGTTGATAGTTAAAGTCGAAATCAAGATTTGTTACTTCGCAAATAAAGACTTATGCAAAAAAAAATAAAAATTCTTTGTTTGTTGACAAAAAGTTGAATGGTATTATTCAACAATAATGAATTATTTAAGAAATACTCTGTAAAAGCTATTAAAAAACTTCAACTGTCTATCGTCAGTGAGTCAATGCCAAGTGTTATACTTTTTATTGATATGAAAGAATATGCTCCTTTTTTATACTAGTTATTAATTCTTGGAGGTAAAGAAATGTCTTATAAAGCTTCTGTAATTAGGGTCCTTGAAGAGGCTTATGATGCCGAAACATCCGATACTGTTGTTGAATGCTGTAAAATTTTGGAAAATAATGGTTATGAAGTTGTCGAGAAACTTGATGTTGAACCTGTTATGAGTGTCATCAAAGATATGGTTTACAACAGCACACGTGAAAGCGACCTTGTAATTATTCTGGGTGGAACAGGACTGTTGTTTGAAGATGTTTCGCCTGAAGCACTACACTCAATAATTGACAAGCAAGCTACCGGTATTGAAATTGCAATGGTACACAATGCATTAAAGAACGATAGTTCATTATCCTTATATCGTTGCACAGCCGGTACAATTAGTAATTCATTTGTTTTGTGCATCCCAGGTTTCAAACGTTCTCTATCATGGTTTCTCGACCCGGTTATTGAGCCTGTTAAATCGTTAATTGACTTGTGGAAGGAATGATAAATGTTCTACGAAAAATTGCGGGATAAATATATAGCAATTGATGGTGTAATCGGTGTAGGCAAAACAACTCTAACAAAATTCTTGTGTCAGCAATATTCTTTACCCATGATATTGGAAGTAGTAGAGGAAAATCCATTCCTTTCGAAATTTTACGAAGACATGGAAAGATGGGGATTTCAAACTCAGTTGTTTTTTTTGGTGAGTAGATTTGACCAGCAGGAAATCCTCAAAAAAATACTCTCAAGGGGAAGAGGCCTTGTTTCTGACTATACCTTCGAAAAAGATCAATTATTTGCACATCTGACCCTAAAAGGTGATCATCTGAAACTTTACGACAGAATTTTCAATATACTTTATGAGCAAGTCCCAAAGCCAGATCTAATTATATATCTCTACGCCTCAGTAGATATTCTTATGAGTAGAATAGCCTTAAGAGACAGACCCTTTGAAAGGAAAATGAGCAGAAATTACATAAGTATGTTGCATGACGCTTACGAAAATCACTTCAATAAATACTATGATGAAAACAGTACAAAAATCCTCAGAATTGATACTACCAATATAGATTTTGTAAAAAAAGAGAAAGATCAGAACATAATTATTGAAGCTCTGGAGGAAAAACTCCAATGATACTAGGTGTCTGTGGAAATATAGGTGCAGGAAAATCTTCATTGACATCCATTCTAAAGGACAGATTGGGCTTTGAAGCTGTATATGAAGCAGTTGACACCAATCCATATCTTGAAGACTTTTATAACGACATGAAACGCTGGAGTTTCCATTCACAGTTATTCTTCTTGATTAAAAGATTCGACTTTCTGAAAAAGGTCAATGACACAGGAACAATAATTGTTCAGGATAGAACAATTTACGAAGATGTAGAAATATTCGCTCGAAACCTTTTTCTTATGAATTATATCAACGACAGAGACTGGGAATTATACAAAGAAACATTCAACACACTTGAGGATCACCTTAAGAGACCTCGAGGAGTTGTATATATAAGATGTTCAGTAGATACATTGAATGAAAGAATAAAAAAACGGGGTAGGGGTTTTGAAAACGATATAAACAGGTCCTACCTAGAGAGATTGAATGATCTGTACGAAAGCTGGTTTAGTGGCTTTAATATCGCAAAAAAACTGGTAATTAATGGTGACAAATACGATTTTGTTGAAAGTGAATTGCATAGAGAAAGTGTTATTAATATGGTTCGAGATTTTGTTGTTTCACTATACGATGGAATACAGGAAGAATTATTCAATGATAAGATTAAAGGTTCTCTTGTAAAAAAGAAATATCAGTGAATCTTATACCCACTTTTTCACAGGCTCCATCCATTTCCGAATCATTTCCTATCATTAATGATTTCTCCGCCTCACTGTTTGTGTTTTTTAGTATTTCAGTGAAGTAATCAGTTTGAGGTTTCACATAGTGACTATTTTCCATTGTGGTTATATATTCGAACTTCTTCGGATCAACATTTATCCACTCCAGGCGTTTCGTTATAGCTATTTTTGGAAAAATAGGGTTTGTCGCCAATATAAGTCGATGGTTTTTAGTTTTCAAATAATCCAGAAATTTTATTAACTCTTCTCTGGGAATTATAAGATTTTTCAGTTCATTATAAGTAGTTTCATAAAAATCCATGAAAAAATTTATTACTTTTTCTTTGTCTTTCAATCCAGATATTTTAGCGAAACTATCCATATATCTATCATAATTATTTTTCCCATTTTCAGTGCCTTCTAATAGGCAATTCAGTGCATTAAATAATGCATTTTTTAGGATTTCTTCTTCCAGAAAACCATCATTATATTTCAAAAGAAGACGTATATACTCTCTAGCAAAGTCTTCATCATCAATAGTGGTAAGCGTTCCATCAAGATCAATCATGTATGTGAGTGTTTCAGCAGTCATTTTACCTCTCCTTCAGTAATTTGTTTTTGTTTTTTTCTTAATCAAAATCGATTATATAGTAAAATAGCCGTTGAAAAGCTATCTTTTGTAAACTATAATGTTAAGGTATTTATGAAAGGAGGATGCAAATGTCTAAAGTTTGCGAAATATGTGGTAAAAGACCTACAACTGGAAATTCTGTCAGTCACTCTAACAAAAGAAACAAACGCTGGTGGAAACCAAATGTTCAGAAGGTAAAGGTTAATATCGACGGTAAAGTCAAAAAGATCAATGTATGCACCAGTTGTCTTAAAGCTGGAAAAGTAAAGAAAGCAATATAAGGAAATGTTTATCAATAAATTTCATGCTTAGCAGAAAGACATACCTTGAAATAGATCTTTCGGCTTACGAAAATAATATTCGCTATTTTCAGCGAAAGCTTGGTCGATCTAGCATTATGGCTGTTGTAAAATCAAATGGATATGGGCACGGAGCCATTGAAATTGCCAAAGTAGCTACTGAATGCGGTGTTGACAAATTAGCTGTTGCTTTCCTTGAAGAAGGAGTCGAATTAAGAAAAGCAGGAATTGATGTACCGATACTTGTGATGAATTATTTCACTCCTGAATACGTAAATCTTGCACTTGAAAATAATCTAACCATTACTATTTTCTCTGAGGAACACGCAAAATCACTTCTTCAAGCCATTAAAGGTAATCAAACATTAAAAACACACGTTAATGTTGACACGGGTATCAGGAGAGTTGGCCAAACACCGGAAAACGCCGTTAAACTTATTGAGTTTTTGAAGAATAAAAAGAATATCAATCTTGAAGGCATTTACACTCACTTCGCAGTAGCTGATGAAAAAAACCCTGATTTTTCACTAAAACAGGTAGAATTGTTTGAAAAACTGCTTTCTGTTATAAAAAAACAGGGCATCGATATTAAAGAGAAACATATCTCAAACAGCGCTGGCGCTTTTAGATTTAATCAATCTTGGTGCGATTATGTACGACTGGGAATTGCAAGTTATGGCTTGCAACCGTCGCAGGAATTTGAAATAGCAGAATTGAAGCCAGTTTTATCGTGGTACTCAACTGTTTCATATGTGAAAAAAATAAAACCAGGTGATAGTGTAAGTTACGGTCGCACATATATTGCTTCAACAGAAAAAATTGTTGCGACAATCCCCGTTGGCTATGGCGATGGATACAATCGCGGTTTATCAAACAAGGGCAGCGTCTTAATAAAAGACCAAAAATGTCCGATCTTAGGAAGAATATGTATGGACCAATTTGTTGTAGATGTTAGCCATCTAAGTGAACAACCAAAACCCGGTGATGAAGTAGTATTAATTGGAAAACAGGGAAAAAATGGTATTTCTGCTGAAGAAATTGCTGGTTTACTTAACACAATCAATTATGAAGTTACCTGTGCTATTACGAACCGGGTTCCCAGGATCTATAAAAGGAAGGGGAGTTTCTGATGAAACTTAGAGATATACTTGGAAGCGATATTTCAAAACAGTTTAATGCAAAAAATGGACTTGATGATAAAAAACCTTTTGTCGCATCACTAAAACCAGGAATGATTATACAGACTGATGTGAAGGTTATTTCAAAAAGATTGCAGGAAGCGAAAGACGGAAACAAATTTCTACTACTAACACTGACTGATCGAACTGGCACAATAAGAGCTGTAGATTGGCACAATGCAGAGTACAACGATGAAAAACTTGATGTGGGAACAGTGGTTAGGGTAAAAGGTAAAATAGTTGTTTTTAATGAAAGGTTACAGCTGAATCTTGATCCAAATAATGGAATAAGTATACTTCATGAAGAATCTTATGATCCCATGAGGTTTGTCTCAGTAACGAAAAAGAATATATCTGAAATGTATGACAGATTATGTGATTTAATTGATAGTTTAGGTAATGATTACCTGAAGAGTTTACTTAAGTTGATCTTCATCGAAGACAAAGATTTTGTAAGAAACTTCGTAGTGTGTCCAGCAGCAGTAAAAATCCATCACGCATATAAAGGCGGCTTACTCGAACACACTCTTTCCGTTGCTGAATTATGTGATTATCTGGCACAGAAAAATTCTGAATGCATAAACAGAGATATTCTTATTTCTGGAGCATTACTTCATGACATTGGTAAAACCAAGGAATATACATTATCATCGTCAGGAATAGAAAAAACTGACATCGGTGAAATAATTGGACATATAGCTATGGGTATTGAATTGGTCACCAAATACGTAAGTAAAATACCTGACTTTCCCTCATTCTTGCTTGCTGAAATAAAACATTTGGTACTTTCACATCACGGGGAAATGGAGTGGGGCTCACCGGTAGTACCCAAAACAACAGAAGCAATGGTATTACATATGGCAGATAATCTTGATTCAAAGATGGCACAATTCAGAGAAATAGAGTCAAGAGAATACAGTAGTAGTGATAACAATTGGAGTAATTACGATAAATACCTTAACAGAAGAATCTTCATGAAAAACCGCGATGAAAACTTCTAGATCTAATAATTGAGGTGATTTTTATGACAAAAAAACTGGTTATAGTAGAGTCTCCAGCAAAAGCGAAAACAATTTCAAGATATCTTGGAAAAGATTATGAAGTTGCCTCATCAAAGGGGCACGTAAGGGATCTGCCAAATTCCAAGTTTGGTGTAAATCTCAAAACATTTGAACCTACTTATGAAGTCGTTAAAAATAAAAAGAAAGTTGTCAGTGAACTGAAAAAGAAGGCAAAGAATAAAAATGTTTTGCTTGCTTCTGACATGGATAGAGAGGGTGAAGCAATTGCATGGCATTTATCAGAATTGCTTAGTTTGCCTAAAGACGAAAAAAATAGAATTATTTTCAATGAAATTACAAAGAATGCAATACTTGATGCTGTGAAAGAACCGCAGAAAATTGATAACAACAAAGTTGATGCTCAGGTTGCAAGAAGAATCCTCGATAGAATTGTTGGCTACAAACTTAGTCCTCTTTTATGGAAAGTAATAAAAGGCGGATTAAGTGCTGGAAGAGTACAGTCAGTAGCATTAAAAATGATCGTTGAGCTGGAGAAGAAAATATTCCATTTCAAACCTCATACATACTACAAAATATTTATGAAATATGCTAATGAAAAGATCCCACTTGATAAAATTAACGGGAAGAAATTTGGGAAAAAATCTATTACTTCCAATAAAGAAAAAGATGAGTTATTAGCAAAACTAAAATCAAAAGAATACTACATATTCAATGTAAAAAAATCAAAAAGCAGAAGAAAACCACCAAATCCCTTTATTACTTCTACACTACAGCAATTCTCAATAAATGAACTAGGATGGAGTGCTTCAAAAACTATGAGGGTTGCTCAACAATTGTATGAAGGAATAGAAACACCTGAGGGAAATATTGCCTTCATAACGTACATGAGAACTGACTCTACAAGAGTTTCGGAGGTAGCTAAAAATGCTGCCAGAAAATTTATTAGGGAAAATTATGGTGACGAATATATAGGAACAAAAAAAGAAAGAAAGCAAAAAGGCAAGAATATTCAGGATGCTCATGAATCTATAAGACCAACATATGTTGATCGTAGTCCCGAGGAGATTAAGAAACGAAAACTTATTAAAGGGGATCATTACCGTTTATACAAGCTAATATGGGACAGATTTATCGCATCTCAAATGACCGATTCTGTTTATGAGATCACGAAGGCTGAAATAACTGACACAGAAAAGAAATATATATTTCTTCACACATTTGAAAAGCAAGTCTTTCCTGGACATGAAATTATTAACAAGAAGGATAAGACTTCATCCTCAAAAGAAATTGACGCAAAAAAAGATAAAAAAATCGTTCCAGATGGATTTTTAGGCGAAAAAACTCAAACAAAGCCACCTTCTAGATACACCGAAGCCACACTTGTGAAAAATCTTGAAAAGAAAGGCATAGGAAGACCGTCAACTTATGCTACTATTATCTCTACTCTTTTAACCAGAAATTACGTTAATAAGGCAGGTAGAGAGCTACGGCCAACGTTACTTGGTAGCGTTGTTTCAGATTTCTTAATAAAAGAATTCCCTGATATCATTGACGAGGATTTCACAGCCAGACTTGAAGCAGAACTGGATGAAATTGAAAACGCCAATCTACACTGGAAAAAATCGATAGAAGATTTCTACAGTAGCTTTTCAAAAGATTTGAATGAAGTACAGGAATCAATGAGTAAGGGGAAAATCAAACTAGAGTATTCAACAGACGTAAAGTGTGATTGTGGAGGGAAATTTAAACTTCTCTTTGGTCGCTATGGTGGCTACTTAAAATGCGAAGAATGCGAAGAAAAGAAATCGATTGATATGAATATATTTGCACCAGTTGATGACCACACTGTTATCCTCCATGATGTGTTGAAGGAATATGAAGAAGATGCAAAACTTGATGAAAAATGTCCTAAATGTGGTGCTCCACTGATAAAAAAACGGGGAAGGTATGGTGAATTTGTTGCCTGTTCAGCTTATCCCAAATGCAAATATACGAGAAATGTGAGAGCTGAAGGTCCATGTCCCGAATGTGGTG
>JASMTM010000134.1:0-20339 GCA_041694295.1 Petrotogales bacterium | reverse complement strand
TGTTCGAAGAGTTCAGAAAAGTAAAACAAGATACCGAGAGACCGAAATCCGAGAAAAACCGGAAAGACGAGAACCGAGAAGAACCAAGAGGACGAGAGTTTTAAATCTTTTGTTGGCGATTCAGAAGCATTAACAAAATAGTGTACATTGTTTAGAAATATATATGAAAAATCCTGTATCTTTTTAGGATACAGGGTTTTTCCTTTTTATGGTTGTATTTCTAATTTTTCTTGCGATATTCCAGTAATAGTTTATCGATCTTTTGAACTTCGTTTTGTTCTTTTTTCCAGAACTTTTTGGTTTTTTGCGAGTCAAGTTCTTCGACGGTTTTATTTTGCTGCTCTACCCATGTATAGTACTTCAAGTTGTGCCAGCGTTTTCTGTTGTCCATGGTGCCCTCAAATATCCAGTCTGTTTTTGCATCAAGAAACATTGATTCATAGCGGTGTTTTGCTTCACTTTGAGTTAGTTCTCCATAATCCTTTGTCAGTTGATCCATTACCGTTCTGTAGCGATCAATATTATCTGTCGCGATGGTTACAATATTGTCTTCAGATGTCATGTTGTAGTATTTTGCCATTTTAATTGCACCAATAATGTTGGCAACACTTGAAATACCAAGTGTCTTTGATAATGTTTCAACATCTTTATCCTTAAGAAATTTCTTGAGGAATGTTTTACCAACAGGGTCTGTTAGAACCTGAAGCATTTTCTTTGATTCGATGTCATCAACAGCAACAACTGCATCATTATTCATTACATTGTGTATCCAGGTGACATGCTTGTCTCCTATGCCCTGTATATCATGTCCTCCGTAGCCATTGAGTGAAATCGTCGGGCATTGGACTGGTTCAAGGGCAACATTTTTCGTGTCGGGAAACACTTCTTTTATTCTGTCTCCACAGGCAATGGTACCACCGGATCCGACACCGGCTACGATGGCAGCTATTCGACCATTTCCAAGCTTCAGCTGATTCATTAATTCCAGTATGGTATTTCCTGTAACGTAATAATGGAACCTATAGTTTCCAAATTCGGAAAACTGGTTGAGTATCCTGACGCGATCGGGATCTGCAGCCTTGAGTTCCTTTGCTTTGTCATATATTTCTTTAACATTGGATTCGCAACCGGGTGTTGCTATTACTCTGGCGCCATATTCTTCAATTAAATCAAAGCGTTCTTTGGACATTTCTTCCGGGAGTATAACTACTGTATCAAACTTCATCCTGCACCCTACCCAGGCTCCACCGATGCCGTAATTTCCAGTAGAAGGCCATACCAGCGTATGGTAGCTGGGATCAACTTCCCCTTTTAGAACGAGTTCCATCAGAATGGAATATGTGGCACCCACTTTATGACTTTCACTTGGAAATTCAGAACCATAAAGGTAAATTATATTTGCGTCAACGCCCGTTAATTCTTTTGGTAAAACGACGTAATAAACCTCATTATTGATATTTTTCCATGTAATGTTGTAAAGATTAATCGGATCGAGAGGATCCTTATTTCGCATTTCCCATGCTTTTTTACGAATATTTGGATTAATTTTTTCAGGATGAAGCATTTCTTCAAATGTTGGTCCTAAAACAAATTTCTTCATTAACTATCCTCCTTAATTAATTTTAGTATGTATTCTGAAGTAGCGGGTATTCTTTTGACACGTTTCCCAATAGCTCTTGAAATCCCATTAGCTATAGCTGCAGGTGTGGGCATCAATGAAGGTTCCCCAATACCCTTTGCTCCATAGGGGCCCTGTGAATAGGAATCTTCCACAATATCTATTTCAAGAATTTCTGGAATATCCCTTATTGTGGGAATAATATATGTATTAAAGTTGTCGGTTATGATCTTTCCATTTTTTATCTTTAAATCCTCATAGATTGCATACCCCATTCCCTGAACAAATCCACCCTGAATCTGTCCAACGACGCCTTCTGGATTAAGTGCTTTTCCAACGTCATGACTTGTGAAACCCTTAATCACGCTGGTTAATCCTGTGATCATATCTACCTCAACCAGCACTATTTGGCTGGCGTATGAATAGACAACGTATGCTTCCCCCTGACCGGTCTTTTCATCCCAACGTAAACTGGGTGTTTTATACCAACCTGTCTCAACAAGTTTCACATTTCTTTTCGAAGCTTCAGCAATCAGTTCGGCGAAGGATAATTTGTTTCCGTTGTTGTCGTAATAAAAGTTGTCATAGTATCTTACATCTGATGCTTCCGACCCAAAGATATCTGAAAAAAGGTCTATCAATCTTGTTCTTAAGTCAATACATGCCTGTCTAACTGCATTTCCTGAGTATATTGTAGTTCGTGAGGCAACGGTTGGTCCACTATCTGGTACAAAGGCTGTATCGGGCTGATGAACGTTTATAAAATCCGTATCTATTCCCAGTTCTTCAGCAGCGATAAGTGCAATAACTGTTTTTGCACCCTGTCCCATTTCTGTACCACCAATTCTTAGATTTACCGTTCCATCTGAATCTATCTGTACATGTCCGCCAGAAGCATCAAGGTGTTGACCACCAGCACCCAGACTTACTCCGTAAATAATATGAGAAACTCCCAGTCCTCTTTTCCGGTCCTCATTCTTTTCATTGAATTCTTTAACCTCTTTTTTTATGTGTTCCCAATTTGATATCCTGGACACATTTTTCAAAGTCTTTTCAGCACCAACACTTTCTTCTAACAACTGGTTTGTTGAAGTTCTGCTTCCTTTTTTTAATGTGTTATTTAGTCTTATCTCTACTGGATCAACATTCATTTTTTCAGATATTTCGTCCATCATTGATTCTACAGCAAATAGAACCTGAGGACTTCCAAATCCTCTGAAAGCGCCGCATGGAATTTTGTTGGTATAAACACCGTATATGTCTACGGAAACGTTTGGTATTTCATAACTTCCTGCAGCATGAACCAGCGATCTAAAGATTACAATAGGCGAGAGTGTTGCATATGCTCCCATATCCATATATGCCATGATTTTCATAGATTTCAGCTTACCATTTTTGTCTACACCAATTTTATAGTGAGACTGTATGGGATGCCTTTTTGAAGTGGTTTGAATATCTGTTTCACGAGAATATATTAGTTTTACGGGTCGATTTGTTTTGTAAGAGGCAACTGCTGCGTAGGTGGCTACATATGACGGAACATCTTCTTTACCACCAAAGGCTCCACCGGTTTCTGATTGTATTACTCTAATATGATTGAAAGGTTTGTTGAGCACTCTTGAAACATGCTTTTGAACATAATAAGGGCATTGCATTGTACCATAAACTGTATATCCATAATCAATATCTGGAACGACTACAACTCCCTGTGTTTCCAAATAGGCGTGTTCCTGGTAAGACGCATAAAAATCATCCTCGAAAATATGAGACGAATTCTCGAATCCTTCATTTATATCACCTTTTCGAATGCATTTATGTATAGCAATATTTGTATTCTCGTGGATTTTAATCTTGTCATCTATACCCTGTTCAAGTGTAAGAACAGGCTCCAAATCTTCTACATCTACTTTTACTTTTCTCGCTCCTTCTTCAGCTGCTTCACGTGTTTTTGCAACAACTATGGCTACAACATCGCCATAATAACGAACTTTACCTCCAATGGGAACAATACATGGCATATCGTCAAAAACTTCCCCGATTTGGTTATCTCCGGGAATATCTTCATGAGTAATAACATTCACAACTCCGTCAGTGTTCATAGCCTTTTGATAATTAAGATCTTTTAAAATTCCGTGAGCAGTTTTTGCAAGCACGAGACAGCAATGAAGCATTCTATCGAAGTGGAGATCATCTGCAAACAGCGCAATCCCTTTTGCTTTCTGTGACGAATCAACTCTTTTTGTTTTCTTACCTATAACAGTTGACTGTTTCTCCATATCAATCCCCTTCTACGAAAAGTGAAACAAATTTTCCTTCAGTAACGTTCACAAGACCGTTTGTTGTTATTTTGAGTTCAGGGATAACCGAGAGCTGAACGAATGAAAGAGCCATGAAAAGATCGGGTAAAATACAGCCATAACTGTCCAAAACATCTTTTAATTCTCCCAGTTTTTTTGCGACTTTTTTACCGGAAAATTCAGACATTAAACCGGCAATAGGTAAAGGCAGTTCTTCAATTATTTTTCTGGATTCAGCAATAACAAGACCGCCTTTCAAATCGATTACCCTGTTTGCTGCAGTTGCCATGTCTTCATCGTTGACGCCCATAACGGATAGATTATGTGCATCATGTCCAACAGAGGTCGCAACAGCACCTTTTTTAAGACCTGTTCCGCTGACAAGCCCCATAGTAAACTGTTTTTGTTTGCTGTATCTGCAAATTGCAGCTAGCTTAAGGATGTCTCTATCAAGATCATTGACGAGATTTCCATTGTTGACCGCTGGTTCTTCTATTTTTTGTCGGGTAAAGACCTGTTCTCCCTGCAATTCAATAACACGTACAGGTTTATCCTTAGATTTTACTACAAAATCGCTGGATTCAAAATGAGGACATCTAAAAACCTCTACGTTGCTATCTGCCTTAACTTTATCACCAATATTTTTTGTAAGCTTTCCATCCTTTGCTACAATTTGTGAATCCTTCATAACAACTGATACGTCAAATTTATCTAAGTCGTTTACGATAAGTAAATCTGCTTTATATCCAGGTGCGACTGCTCCCATTGATCTTAAATTATAATGTCGCGCCGTGTTGATCGTTGCTGCTCTTAATGCGGTTACTGGATCTAAGCCCCATTCGATGGACCTTCTTATCATATAATCAATGTGTCCTTCATTCAAAATATCATTTGGCTGTTTGTCATCAGTACAAAAAGATATGAAGGGGTAGGTTTTTTCATTAACTAAGGGCAACAATGGTAGAAGATTTCTGGCCACGCTTCCTTCTCTAATAAGTATCTGCATACCTTTGGAAAGTTTTTCTTTTGCTTCTTCTACGGTTGTACATTCGTGATCGGATCGAATAAAGGCGGTTATATACGCGTTCAAATCTTTATCCAATATACCGGGTATATGGCCATCTATCTTTTTGTACTTATGTCTCAACAGTTCTATTTTTGCTATTGTGGCCTCATCACCGTTTATTACCCCGGGATAGTTCATTACTTCACCAAGACCAAGTACACGGGGGTGTTTTTCAACAAACCCTATCATGTCCATAACAGAAATTGATGCTCCGCTTGTTACCATACTTGACTCGGGAACAGCTGAAGGAAGCATGATATATAAATTAAGTGGTATTCCTTCCGTCGACTTGAGCATATAATCAACACCATCAAGACCGAGAACGTTTGCTATTTCATGAGGATCGGCGATAGCTGTTGTCGTACCTTTTGGAAGAACAGTTCGCGCGAATTCCACGGGTGATAGCATTGAAGATTCAATGTGTAAATGACCATCTATAAGTCCCGGAACAACATAGGCACCACCAACATCGATCGTCTCTTTGCCATTACTGTAGTCACCGATTCCGGCTATACGTTTTCTGAAAAGAGCAATATTGTTCTTCTCAATTTCACCGCTAAAAACATTTACTATTCTGCAGTTTTTAAGAATGATGTCTGCAGGTACTTTGCCCCTTGCCACTGGTAATATGTCTATTATATTCAAAGGAATCCCCCCCTAATCAACAAATACCTCCCGCATGGGGAGGTATTTATTCAAATATTGAAGTTGACTTTTTATTTTGTATCTCGTCCAGCAACTTTTCAGCGAACTCTGAAAAGGTAATACCAGATAGATTTTTTCCACTTCGCAATCGAACCGTTAGATTTTCATCTTCGACTTCGTTGTCTCCAACAATAATCATGTAGGGAATTTTCTTCAGCTGCGCTTCACGTATTTTGAAGTTGGTTGATTTCTGTCTGTCATCAACTTCTACCCTGATGCCCTGTGAAAAAAGCTTTTTTGCAGCATTATTACAATAATCTACATGTCTATCTGCAATGGGCAAAAATGCCACCTGAGTTGGTGCGATCCATGTTGGAAAAGCGCCACCGTAGTGTTCTATTAAGATTCCCAAAAATCGTTCAAGGGAACCAAAAATTGCCCTGTGAATCATGACCGGTCTATATTCGTTATTATCAGATCCGACATAAGTAAGATCAAATCGTTCAGGCATCAGAAAATCTAGCTGAATTGTTGCACACTGCCACTCTCTGCCCAATGAATCCTTTATATGGAAATCAATTTTTGGCCCGTAAAAAGCGCCTTCGCCTTCATTGATTACATAATTTAAATCAGTTTTATCAAGGGATTCTTTTAACGCTTCTGTAGCTATATCCCAAATTTCTACTTCTCCCATATAATCTTCAGGTCTGGTACTCAATTCAGCCCTATATTCAAAATTAAACGGACTATATATTTTGTCGACAAATTCAATTACTCCACTGAGTTCCTCTACTAGTTGATCGCGAGTACAGAAAATATGAGCGTCATCTTGAATAAATCCTCTTACTCTGAACAATCCATGTAACACACCACTTCTCTCATATCTGTGTACCTTACCAAATTCAAACATTCTTATAGGAAGATTTTTATAACTAACGGTATCCGCATTATAAAGCAATATGTGTCCCGGACAATTCATGGGTTTAACTGCATATTCCTGTTCTTCCTTTTCTGTAAAAAACATATTGTCTCTGTAATGATCCCAGTGACCTGATCTTAACCATAGTTGGCGGTTCATTATATGAGGGGTGGTTACTTCTTTGTAACCATCTTTCTTATGCATTTCTCTGGAAAATTCCATAAGTTCATTCAACATCACCGTTCCGCCATACTGAAACAGTGGCATACCGGGGGCGTATTCATGGTTAATTATAAACAGCCCAAGTTGTGGTCCAAGCTTTCTGTGATCTCGTTTCTTAGCTTCTTTAATCAACTTTATATAATTTTCGAGCTGAGATTTTTTTGCGAACGCGACTCCATATATACGCTGTAACATCTTATTCCTTTCATCGCCTCTCCAGTACGCGCCCGAAACGGAGATCAATTTATAGTATTTTACTGATCCAGTAGAGGGCATATGAGGACCTCTGCACAGATCGATGAACTCACCCTGTCTGTAAAAGCTAACCGTATCTGCATCAAGATCTTTCACAAGCTCAATCTTGTAAGGTTCATCCAGCTTCTCTAAGTATTTTATGGCTTTTTCCTTGCTTATTACTGTGCGCTCAATTGGAAGATCCTCTTTGATAATTTTATTCATTTCTTCTTCGATATTTTCTAAATCTTCTTCCGATATGCTTATTTCACCAAGATCGAAATCGTAATAGAAACCATTTTCTATGACAGGGCCAATACCCAGCTTTACATTATTGTCCCCGTAGATTCGCTTAACTGCCTGTGCAAGTATATGCGACATTGTGTGTCTGTAGAATTCAGCAGCTTCGTTGTCATTATCCAGTATAAGTTTAACCTTAGATCTTTCTGGTAGTTCTCTATTTAAATCCCATAATGATTCATTAACTTTTGCGCCAATTGCCCTTCTTGCAAGACCCTTGGAAATTTTAGAGGCAACATCTTTTGGTGTAACCTTGTGATCAAATTCCATTTTTGAACCGTCTGGTAATTCAACAATATAGCTCATTTTTATCCTCCTAACAATCTAATCTTCAATAACAGCTGTAGCTTCAATTTCAATTTGTGCTTTTTTAGGTAATTCTGAAACTCCTATGACAGCTCTGGTAGGTCTATGATGTCCGAAATACTGTTCGAATATCCTGTCCACATGTGAAAAGAGACTTATATCTGTTATATATATTTTAACGTTAATAATTTTATTTAATGATGAACCTCCTGCTTCAACAACAGCCATTATATTGTTTAATGCCTGTCTGCAAGCGTCTTCGAAATCTTCCTTCAGAGTACCTGTAGAAGGGTCGAGGGGTATCTGGCCAGAGACAAACAACAGATTATTATGAATTATGCCCTGACAGTAGTGACCAACTGGAAGGGGAGCATTTTTGGTTTTTACTTCCCTCAACACACTATCACCTCCATTTTTCGTTTATTATACCATTTTACAGAGTCTATTAAAGCAAAAATAAAAGCATTTAATGCAGAAATTTTCAATGCTATAATTGTATAAACACTTTTGGAGGAGGTTGAGGAATGATTGATATAAATGAGTTGTTGGGAATCGCACTGAAGGTAGAAGGAACGGGATACTCATTTTACAAAAAACTAGCAGGCAGAACGGAAGGAGAAAGAAAAGAACTATTTAACAGACTTGCAGAACAGGAAAGAGTGCATGGTGAAAGATTCAGGAAAATTCTTGGAGAATTTGAGTCAAATGAAGAAAATACTCGATTTGATGACGAAGTTGCCGGTTATTTAAAGAGTCTTGCAGAAGTTTCCGTTTTTTCTGAGAAAGATGCAGATAATCCTCCAGAAAAACTGGAAGATGCAGTTCGCACTGCTATAAATGTCGAGAAAGATAGTATTGTATTTTATTCTGAGTTGATTAATTATGTTCCAGAAAAAAGCGCCCTGGAAAGAGTCATTAATGAGGAAAAAACACACCTGAGGGATTTGCTGAATGAGTTCAAGAGATAAAGGTATTAACGGTTTATTTAAAGTGTCATTTGGTTTTACTTTAAAAGACGAAAACAACAAAATTGTCGATGGGGAATTATTAAAGGGTCGATATTCGTTAGTACTTTATGTTAAAGATATTGATTCAAAAAATGGCAAAAAAATGCTGGGTTATTTTGATGAAAAAATCGATATCTTAAAGGAAAAAGATATACAGATTTTTGTTATCACTGAACTACCGCCCGAAAAGATTTCACAATACAGAAATTTGGAAGGGTTATCATTACCGCTGTATTCAATGAAGAAGTCTAATTGTATAAAATATTTATTAATCCACGAGAAGGAAGTAATCGATAATATTGTATTACTGTTGGATCGATGGGGTTTAAAACGGGGTTACTGGAAATCTATAGAAAATGTTAAACAAATTGATGAAATCATCGAAACGGTATATAACGTTGTTGAAAGTGATAAATTAATTAGTAGAACCATATCTTTAAGACGGGCGCGAAGATCCTTTAGAGAAGAAAAGGTTCCTAGAAAAGATATTGAACGTTTAATAAAAGCAGCCCATTTAGCACCATCCTGTTTTAATAAACAACCCTGGCGCTTTGTAGCAGTGGATGATATTGAAACGCTTGAAAAGCTTCATAAATTCATACCTGAAGGGAATAACTGGATGTATAAAGCTCCGGTTTTACTCATTGTTTATTCAAGGCAAGAAGATGACTGTGATCTGAGCGACAAACGGAGCTACTATCTTTTCGATACAGGCCTTGCTGTTGGAATGATGCTCACCCAGGCTACAAAAATGGGGTTGTTAGCACATCCTGTTGCTGGATTTAAACCAAAAAAGTTTAAGAAAACACTTGATCTACCTGATGATTATGTTTTGATAACAGTAATAGCAGTTGGTTATCAGGGTGAATCTTCGTTACTCGATGAAAAGAGTCAAAAAGGTGAAATTACAGGCAGAAAACGCGCCCCCGTTGAAAGCGTATTCAGCTGGCATAAATAGTTTGTTTGATTTCTTATTCATCCTAATATTATACTGTTGTAAATATAATAAATGTAAATTGAAAATAAGATTATGCCACCAATTCGCCCCAGTTTTTTTCTTTTGAAGCTAATAACAGGGAGAAGAATGACAAGAGATGTAGCAACAACTATATCTATCAGGATAGGTCGATCAGCCTGTATTGTTTTTATTGATGAAGCTGTTCCTAGAACAAGAAGCAGGTTGAATACATTTGAACCGAGAATATTACCAACTGCTAGATCTTGTGATTTTTTGAGAGTCGCTGCTATTGAAGTGACAAGTTCGGGAAGAGATGTCCCTACAGCGATTATAGTTACACCTATTAGTGTTTCACTGACGCCAAAGCTTTGAGCCAAATATGTACCAGAATTTACCACAAAATTTCCACCAGCAACAACAGCAATTATCCCACCAATGGTTGATAACCAAGCCAGAGCAGTATTTTTTTCCAATTTGGAGAGATCTTCTTTATCAACACCCTGCGAAACCAGATCCTTTTGAAATTTTCTGTCTTTTTTTGCCATGTTTAAGAGATAGTCCATGAAAATGATAAAGAATGCGAGAAGAACAACAGCTTCAAACCTATCGAGGATGTAGTTGTCATTAAGCAAGAGCATACCTGTTGCGATAGAAGCAAGAATGACAAAAGGTATTTCTGATCTAAAGGTTGATTTTCTGAAGGAAATTGGGGATAAAATTGCTGTTAATCCAAGCACCAATGCAACATTTGCAACATTAGAACCAAGGACATTCGCTATTGCGATTCCACCCGATCCTTTGAGTGAAGCACTCACGCTAACTGCTAGTTCAGGTGCGCTCGTTCCAAAGGCGACGACAGTAAGTCCAATGAATAATTCAGAAACGCCTAACTTTTTGGAAATCGCGGCTGAACCCTCTACTAAATAATCAGCACCTTTTACAAGCAATATTATTCCAACTAATAATAAGATGATGTTTAGTATCATGTGTCCTCCATTCGAAACTATCGATAATTTACAAAACACCTTGCAGAATAAAATCCTGCAAGATGTTTATAATGATAACTACATAATAAACGATATGTCAAACAATACTAAAAAGCTCAATAAGCGTTAAATTACTTGGAGTTCTTTTCCAATCTCTTCAAATCTTTCTATCGCGTAGTCAAGATCATCTTTTGAATGTGCTGCACTTATCATGACCCTGATTCTTGCTTTACCTTTTGGAACGGTTGGATAGCCTATTGACTGCGCAAAAATACCCTCATTAAAGAGTTTTGCGCTGAAGTCACTTGACAATTTTGCATCGTATAGCATAACAGGTGTAATTGGTGTTTCGCTGTGGCCGGTATCAAAACCAAGTTCTTTCATCTTTGACTTGAAATATTTAGCGTTGTTCCACAATTTTTTCACGAGTTCATCGCTTTCGCTTAATGTTCTGACTGATTCAAGCGCAGCAGCTGTTTCAGCGGGTGAAAGAGAACTGCTAAACAGGAAAGGTCTTGCCCTTTGCCTGAGGAAATCAATAAGCGTTTTACTACCTGCAACAAAACCACCAACAACGCCGAAGGCCTTGGATAACGTACCTACTTCAATGTCTACATCTTTATTTACATCAAAATGGTTGGCTATACCTCTTCCATGGCTACCGAGAACTCCTTCGCCGTGGGCGTCATCCACCATCAATATCGCATTGTATTTTTTGCATTTTTCAACTAATTCTGGAAGTGGCGCCAGGTCTCCATCCATTGAAAACACACCATCTGTAATAACCAATAATTTCTTTGCTCCTGCATCTTTTGCTTCCTTCAGTTTGGATTCAAGATCATTTGCATCTCTATGTTTCCAAACATAACGACTAGCTTTAGATAATCTTACACCGTCGATTATACTGGCATGATTAAGTTCGTCAGATAGAATTGCATCTTCTTTTGTTGTGATTGCTGGAATGACTGCCTGGTTTGCGTTGAATCCTGTTTGAACTACAAGGGTATCTTCAACTTCTTTGAATTCAGCAAGAGCTTTTTCAAGTTCTTCGTGGATTGTCATTGTTCCTGCAATTGTACGAACTGCACCTGGACCGACACCCCATTTGTCTACCGCATCTTTTGCTGCTTTCTTTAACTTTTCGTCATAAGCCAGTCCTAAATAATTGTTGGAACAAAGGTTCAGAACCTTTTTTCCATTTACTTTCAACCATGCACCCTGAGGGGTTTCAAGTGTTCTGATTCTGTTTAGCAAGCCGCTTTCTTCAAGTTCTTTAAGTTCTTCTCTAAATTCAGTGAATTGAAACACAGTAACACCTCCAGTTATTTATTCTATATCAAGAACTACTTTACCCGCTTTTCCGTCTAGCATATTCTTTATGCCTTTTTCCCAATCTTCAAATTTCAATTCATGGGTAATAATAGAGGATAGATCAACGCGTTTGTTTTTTATCAATTCAGTAGCTATCTGCCAGGTTTCAAACATTTTACGCCCGGTAATACCATAGAGTTTAATACCTTTGAAAATAACCAATGAGTTTATGTCAAAGGTAATTTTTCCGGGGAAAACACCAAGAATAGATGCAGTACCACCATTTGTTAGCGATTCCAAACCTTGAATCAGTGCATTTTCATTACCAGACATTTCGAGCAAAATATCTGCTCCATTATCATTGGTAAGTTGTTTGACTGAACTTGTTATATCAGTTTCAGTTGGATCTAATACATAGTCAGCTCCTGATTGTTTAGCCAGTTTTTTTCTGTATTCCATTATTTCTGTAACAATTATTTTAGCTGCGCCTGTTGCTTTAGCGATTGCTGTAGCCATACATCCGATTGGTCCGGCACCGGTGATTAAAACATTTTTTCCAGCCAAATTTTCTACAAAGCATGTATGTATTGCATTGCCAAAGGGCTCCATGATTGAAGCGTATTTTTTTGGGAAGTCTTCAGGTAGCTTCCATAACACAGTTTCTGGAACTTTAATATATTGTGCAAAAGCCCCATCTCTATGCACTCCAAGAATCTCCAGATTTTTACAAACGTGCATTCTGCCAGTTTTGCACTGAATACATTTTCTGCAGGGAATATGAGTTTCAGATGTCACAACATCTCCCGTTGAGACAAGTGAAACATTACTTCCGGTTTTAATAACTTTTCCGGTGAATTCATGTCCTGCAATCTGGGGAGGTTTGATATTTTGTTGAGCCCATTCATTCCATTCATATATATGAAGGTCGGTACCACAGATAGAAGCCTTGTTAATTTTTACAAGGGCTTCATTTGGTGCAAGATCATCAGGAACTGGAACATCTCTCATTTTGAAGCCTTTACCCGGTTTTTCCTTTACTATGGCTTTCATTGTATTGGTCAAAGATAACTACCCCCTTTTATAGTTTCATTATGAGTTTAAAACAAATAGTAATTTAAAGGAAATTTTAATATTTGCAACTAAAGGCTTCTGGATTGTTTCTAGTTTGAATTCCTTTTTATATCGTTGATGTACTTTGTTAAAAACTCACTTATTTCTTGAAGTGTGTTAAGTGTCATAAATTTTGTACGCGCGGCTCTGCTATTTTTTAAACCTTTAGTATATGCAGCGAAAAACTTCCTTGATTCAAAAATGCCCTTTGTTTCGCCAAATAAATCTATTAGCATATTTAAATGTTTTCTAAAAACCATAATTTTTGTTTCGTCTTCAACGGATTTATATTGTCCTTTTTCAAGTAATTCCTTTGTTTGGCGAAAAATCCAGGGATTACCTATTGCACCTCTTGCAACAATAACACCATCAACTCCATATTTATCTAAAGCGATTTTTATGACTTCAGGAGTAAATAGATCACCTGATCCATAAATCTTGATACCGGAACCTTCTAATAGACTGACAGCTTTTTTAATTGAGTCCCAGCTGGATTTGCCAGAAAAGCACTGTTTCGAGGTTCTTCCGTGAATAAAAAACGCATCCGGCTTTTCTTCTGCAAGCTGTGTAACGATCCCCTCAATCTGATCCTTATCCCAACCTAACCTGATTTTGACAGATACCGGTACATCAGATGAGCTTTTAAGATTTTTCAGCATTTTCTTCAATCGAAAAAGATCCTTCAATAATGCACTGCCAGCACCTTTTTTTATTACTTTTTTTACAGGGCAACCAGCATTTATGTCAAACCATGTTGCAATATCCTTGAGTTTTTCAGCAGCTTTCCCGATATAATCAGGATTACTGGTGAACAGTTGTATTCTGCATGGCTTATCGGGTATGATTTTTAAATTACTTATGTTACCATGTAACACACTCTCACAACTGATCATCTCACTGAATACAAAATCAGCACCATACTCTAGAGCTAGTTCTCTCATGGCTTTATTTGTATAACCAGCTAAAGGAGCCTGCCCTATTTCATAGCTTTTCTTCATAAAACGCAACGACTTCTTTGCTAATTGTGCATGGTATCATTCCCAGTACACTTTTTTTGTTTAAAATACGTTTGCGGATCAAAGATGATGAAATATCAATTAATGGTGCGTCAAAGAAAAATACTGTTTCATGCTTTTTTGATTTAGTACTGTTGGCGTGAATTCTTCTCGGATATACACATATTGTAGCTGAATCAAGGATTTCTTCATATTTGTACCAGCTTTCCAGATTGTTATAGCTATCTTCACCAATAATCAAAAAAGGTCTGGCATTGAATTTTTTTGCGAAGTACTTTACCGTTTTTATGGTGTATGATATGTTCGAATTTCTCCCTTCATAATTATCTACCTCAGTTCTACCAAAGTCTGAAAAAACATTATTTAGCCACTGAAAACGCGTGTTGTAAGGAGCAAATGTGCCCTTTTTATGCGGAGGGATATAGGCGGGAACAATGAATAGTTTATCTAAATGAAAATGTTCTATTGCATAGGAAGCAATAATTAGATGGCCGTTATGAACGGGATCAAAACTACCTCCAAATATTCCAATTTTGTTATTCCTTGAATTCATATTCTCTGTCATTTATTACCACTGTATCCCCTTCTTGAATGCCTTTTTTCTTTAGCTCTTCAGTGAGTCCGTGGTCTTCTAATTTTCTTATAATGAATTCTTCTCTGTTTTCAGGAATGTTGAATTTTTCAGAATAATACTGAACTAAAGGACCTTCAACCACAAAATAACCATTTGAGTTTTTAGCAATATTTATTACATTGCCTTCTGGCATCGTTCTTGATACAGGCTTAACCTTGGGTTTCTCAACTTCAGGGAAGGAATCTTTTCGAAATCTCTGATAAAAAGATTTTGTTTTTTTCAGCTTCTCGATGATCTTCTTTTTTAATTCTTCGATATTGTACCCGGTAACCGCAGAAATTGGCAAGACTTCTTTTTCAATTTTTTTCTCTAATTCATTTATTTTCTTATTCATTTCTTCTTCGAAAAGAAGATCACATTTATTTGCCACGATTATTTCATTTTTTTCTTCAAGTTTTTTACTGTGAGACTTCAATTCATCTCTTATATCGAAGTAATCTTTAAAGGCTTTTCTGCCTTCTGATTCAGATAAATCTACAAGATGTATAAGCAAACTGCATCGTTCCACATGTCTTAAAAAAGTATCTCCAAGTCCAGCACCCTGATGAGCTCCTTTTATTAAACCGGGTACATCGGCTACGATATAACCGGTATGAGCTGAAACTTTCACAACACCAAGATTGGGAACAAGAGTGGTAAAATGATAATTCGCTATTTTTGGTTTTGCATTGGAAATTCGAGAAATCAATGTCGATTTACCAACATTGGGAAAACCTATTATACCGACATCAGCAAGCAATTTTAGTTCCATAAAAAGTACCTTTCTTTCTCCAGGGGCCCCCTTTTCGGAGATTTTGGGAATTTGATTAACGGCATCTGCAAAATGGGTATTCCCTCTACCACCTTTGCCTCCACGAGCTACACAGATTATTTGATTGGGTTCCTCAAAATCCGCTATTTTCTCACCACTTTTTTTGTCGAAAATCACGGTTCCCACGGGAACATTTATGATTATATCTCTTCCGTCACTACCTGACATTTTTGCACCTTTTCCATTTTTGCCTTTTTCTGCCGTGAAATGTTTCTTATATGTGAATTCATTCAACGTGTTTTTTGCAGTCGTTGATCTGATAAAAACATTACCGCCATTTCCACCATCGCCACCATCTGGGCCGCCATGGGGTAGGTATTTTTCCCTTCGGAATGAAACAGCGCCATCACCGCCTCTGCCGGCTTTTACAGTAATTTGCGCGGTATCGATAAGATTCTCATTTTTGAAAGCCATAATACACCTCCAAAATGCCTTCATATGTTATAATAACACTGTTTGCTGAAGGGAGGAAGACATCATGCCAAAGATAGTAAACATCGGTTTTGATTCTTTCATAATAACCGACAAGATACTTGCTGTTTTACCCATAGAGAATTCTATTGTGAAACGTCTTAAACAACATGGAATAGAAAGCGGAAAAACAGTCAATTTAACCTTTGGGAAGAGAACCAGATCTGTTTTAATTACAGACAGCGGACACATAATGTTCTCTTTTCTTCCTCCAGAAAAACTTATTGGAAAATTATTCAACAATGAAAATGAAGATAAAATAGACCGGGAGGTTTAAAGAAAGGTGGATGTAAAAATATGCCAGTAGTACCTTATGTTGTAGAGAACAAAGGAAAGGGAGAAAGAATTTACGACATTTTCACGAAATTACTTAGCGAGCGAATAGTGTTCCTGGGATGGCCTATTGATGACGAGATATCCAATATTATTGTTGCACAACTTTTGTTTCTTGAATCTGAAGATCCAGAGAAGGATATAAGCATATATATAAACACACCGGGTGGTTCAGTGAATCCAGGACTGGCTATCTATGACACAATGCAGTATGTAAAACCTGATATTGCTACCATATGTATTGGAACAGCTGCCTCAATGGGTGCAGTTATTCTTGCTGGAGGAAGCAAAAATAAACGTTTTGCACTCCCTCATTCGAGAATTATGATACATCAGCCCTGGGGTGGCACTGAAGGAACAGCAAGAGACATTGAAATAAGAACAAAGGAACTTCTTACTATAAAAGATCAATTAAATAGTATACTTAGCCTTCACACAGGACAGGATAAGGAAAAAATTGAACGTGATACTGATAGAGATCTTTACATGAGCTCTGAGGATGCTGTAGAGTATGGAATTATTGATAAAGTCATTGAGCATCAAAAAATAAAAAGCACGGCTAAGAAGTAGTTAGTTGAATAATGATTTGCCGGCGCGTGGCGCCGGCTTTTATCGTTGTTTTGGAGTGTTAAAATGGACAAAAAATTAACTCCTATGATGGAGCAATATAAAAGTATAAAAAATAAATATAAGGATGCACTTCTGTTGTTCAGGCTTGGTGACTTTTACGAAGCTTTTTTTGAGGACGCCAAGTTGCTTTCGGAAGCAACGCAAATTGTTCTTACATCGAGAAATGGGTATCCCATGGCTGGGGTTCCATATCATTCACTTGATCAGTACTTAAAGAAATTGATTGATGCCGGATATAAAATTGCGATTTGTGATCAGGTTGAAGAAGCATCAAAAAGTAAGAAACTTGTTAAGAGGGAAGTTACCAGGATAATAACGCCTGGAACGATAATAGAAGAGAACCTTTTAAACTCGGAGGTTAACAACTATATTGTACTTACTTCATTCTTAAACAATCAATACACACTTGTAGCTGCTGATATTTCAACGGGAGATGTGGGAGTTGCTTCATCGGAGGACCCTGAAGATATTTCTGATATCATAAACAAATTGAATCCTTCACAATTAGTATTACAGGAAAATCTAAAGGAGCAGAGGAAATATATTGTACCTGCTAATAGTGATATATTTACAGAATACCTTGAGAACTGGAATTTCGCTTATTCATCAAGTATCGAATATATAAAGAGTTTTTATGACATAGTTTCTCCGGAGTTCCTTGAGCTTTCTAAAGAAGAAATAATAGCTCTTGGAGCACTTTTTAAATATCTTGAGGGAACACATCTTGATGTGCTAAAGCATTTGAACTATCCTCGCTCACTAATGAGCACAGACAACATGTATCTTGATAGCGACACAATTGAAAATCTTTCGCTATTTCCATCCAGGAAAAAAGGCTCACTATACAGTTCAATAAAAGAGACATCAACTTCAATGGGTTCACGCAAACTTAAAGAATGGCTCCTGAATCCGTTAAATGATCGGAAGAAAATCGAGAAAAGACTTGACTATGTTGAAGCATTATTTCATGACAGTGATGTTTTAAATAACATAAGGAGCTGTCTTAAAGATGTTTATGATATTGAACGTATCTTATCAAGACTTGCAACGGGTAAGGCTATTCCCAGAGACTTACAGTCTTTGAGAAAGACACTTCAAATACTTCCAGAGATTATTGAGCAACTCAGCTCAATGAGTGTTTTTGACGAAATGGTAGGTCATTTTCCGGAATTTCAAAAAGAATTGTCTTTGCTTGAAAATGGAGTAATGGAAGAACCTTCATCAGTTGTGGGGAGTGGTGAAGTTGTTGAATATGGATTTAACGAAGAACTCGATAATCTCAGGGAATTGCTCAGTAATTCAAAGAAACGCTTGAAAGAGTTTGAGAGAGAGGAAAAAAGGAAAAGTGGCATAAATAATTTGAAGGTTAAATACAACAAGGTTTTTGGTTATTTTGTGGAAGTTCCCAAAGGACAAACTGATAGAGTACCAGACTATTATACGAGGAAACAGACTCTTGTTAATGCAGAGAGATATATTACACCTGAGATAAAAGAATTCGAAGAAAAAGTTCTGGGTGCAACCGAAAGAATAGAAGATATTGAACATGCAATTTTCAACAATTTATGTGATGAACTTAATAAATCACTGAAGAAGTTCAAGCTATTAGCTGAACTACTTTCAGAATTGGACGTTTATCAATCCAACGCTTATATTGCAAGAAGAAGGAAGTACTGTAGACCATTATTTACGAAAGAAAGAAAAATGTATTTGAAAAATTCCAGACATCCTGTTGTTGAGAACTATGTTAGTGATTTTGTAAGCAACGATATTTATTTTGATAAGGAAAACTCCTTTTACATTTTGACTGGACCAAATATGAGCGGCAAATCTACCTTTATTAGACAGGTGGCACTCAATGTCGTAATGGCTCAGATGGGATCTTTTGTTCCTGCTGCAGATGCTCTCATGCCGGTTTATGATAGAGTTTTTACTCGTATAGGTGCCCGTGATGACCTGGCCGGAGGCGTATCAACATTTCTAGTCGAAATGATGGAAACTGCGACTATATTATCTAAAGCCACTGAAAGGAGTCTGGTCGTGCTTGATGAAGTAGGAAGAGGTACAAGCACATTCGATGGTATCAGTATTGCATGGGCAGTTTCTGAATACATTTATGAGGCCATTGGATGCCACACTGTATTTGCAACACACTTTACGGAACTGACAGAATTGTCTTCCATGTATGAAAACATTAATAATTTAACCATAAAAGTGGCTGAAAGAAATGGTGAAATCATCTTTTTGCACAAATTAAAAGCCGGGATTGCAAGCAGGTCTCATGGTATAGAGGTAGCAAGACTAGCAGGAATACCTGAGTTAGTATTGGAAAGGGCCTCAGAGATTCTGAAGGTGATTGTTAAAACCAGCGCCATTGATAAAACTGTCAAAGTTTTATCAACAGATGAGCTGACAAAAATAAAGAAGAAGAAAAGAAAAATGCACAGAGATCAAACAACATTGTTCGACAATTATTGAAGGAGCTGAGTGATATAATTTAATATGTGTTGATAATATTGATGGAGGTTGAAAATGAAAAAAAGACTGCAGAATTTAAGAGAAAACATGGAAAAAGAAAATCTTGATGCGATCTTGATTTATAATTTCGAAGGCAGTAACAGGGCAACAACATGGTATTTATCTGGATTTTCAGGATCATTCGCAGTTTTATTTATTACATTTGACAAGGAATATGTAATAACTGATTCCAGGTATTTCACACAGGTTCAAGAACAATCAACTTTTGAACTTATACCCCATACAGGTGGAAAAGAACAACTAAAAAAAACGTTGTTAGAGCTGGTCAAAACAAATAAAGTTTACAGGCTTGGATATGAATCGGAAAGAATAACTCACAATCAATTTCAGGAATATATCGAAACCCTTGACTCTGAAAAAATTGAAGTTGACGAGACCATTAAAAATATGCGCTCTGTGAAAACGGACGAAGAAATCGAAAAGATCAAGAAAGCTGTGAAAGTTGCAGAAGAATCTCTTGAGTCTTCTTTGGAGTATATTAAACAGGGTAATACAGAGAATGAAATTGCTGCGAGAATAAATTATGAAATCTATAGAAGGGGTGGAAAACCTTCTTTTGAAACCATTGTCGTGTCAGGTAAAAGGAGCGCACTTGTTCATGGTATGCCATCAAAAAAGAAGATCGAGAACGGGGAGTTTGTACTTATTGATTATGGGGCCATGGTTGATGGATACTGCTCTGATATTACAAGAACTTTTCTGGTTGGTGAAGCTACTACCAAAATGGAGAAGGTTTACAAGATTGTGCAAACAGCCCAAAAAAAGGCAAGAGAAGCGGCAAAAGCTGGACTCTGCGGTGTTGAATTACACAATGTTGCAAAGAAGATAATCGAAGATGAAGGCTTCGGTGAGTATTTTGGTCATGGTTTAGGTCACGGCCTTGGAATGGAGGTTCACGAAAATCCTGGTGTCAGTCCGAGAAATGAA
>JASMTM010000133.1:0-4902 GCA_041694295.1 Petrotogales bacterium | reverse complement strand
AAGAACAGTGAAATAAATTAGAACATTCATTACCAAAAACATACCACCACTGAAATTAGCATTTATTGTCCGTCTGCTAACAGGTTTATTGGGATTGTAGCCCCTTACTTCCATTGCAACTGCCAGCTCTTCAGCTTTTCTTAATGAAAGCACAATTAACGGAATGATTACTGTTGTTAAGTCATAAAGTTTTCTCAAGAATTTTTCTGATGTAAATCCACCACGAGCCTTTTGTGAAAGGACGATCTGTCTTGACTCCTCAGACAGTATAGATATGAATCTTAAAGCGATTGAAAGTACCAAACCTGTTTGTCGGGCTATATGTGAGGGAAATCTGATTCTGTTCATCAAGCTCTCTACTGAATCTGCAATTTCAAGAGGTTTGGTTGTATATGATAGAGCGGTACTGAAAAATATCGCTGCTATCAATCTAAGAGAATATATAACTGAATTTATTAAGCCTTCTCTGGTAATAATCGCAGTACCGATTTTCAGTAACACATAGCCTGATGTAAAAAAACAGTTGAAGATGAAAATCATTACTATGAGGATCCAAATTGTCTTTATGCTTTTTAGGAATATTGCCAATCTGATGTTTGTCAAGTAAGCAATAAGGAAAAAATAAATGTACAGGATTAGAAAATCGAATAACGAAGTACATAAAAACGATAGTATTGCAAGAGCTAAGAAACCTATTAGTTTGGATTGTCCATCCATATTGTGTATGGGAGAGCTCTTTGCAATGTAACGACCGATGATTATGTTCAATTTTTCTCTCCTTTATAACGTACAAAGCTTGTCGGTGTTTCCCAGAGTATTATTTCATGTAATTTTCTTTGTTCGCTGTCAATTAAATGTTTGAGTCTGTCATATATCCATTTTGAAATATTTTCGGCGCTTGGTTGTTCTATATATTCATTGATATATGAATGATCCAGTTTATCCAACACTTCATTATTAACCAGCTTTTTCAGTTCAACAAAATCAATTACCATACCCTCATCATCAGGAATTCCCCGAACAGTTACCCTGAGCTTATATGTATGCCCATGCAGGTTCTCACATTTACCATGATAGGATATAAGTTTATGTGCTGCGTCAAAGGTAAACTCTTTTGTCACATAAAACATATAGCATCACCTCAAACATATTATATTATGAATAACCTGCTCATTAATAAAAATAATCAAACGATATCAAATTTATGATGCCAAAACTCATGTTAACCGATCTTTACATACTGCTTTATAACGAACTTTCAAGAAGAAAACCAGTCTAATTTAATGATATAATTTGAATGGAGGTGAATATAAAATGTTCCTGGACCCAACATTTGTTTTACTAATTCCAGCAATAATACTCGCAATATGGGCACAAAACAAAGTGAATAGCAGTTTTTCCAGATACTCGAAGGTCAAGTCATCTTTTGGCATGACTGGAAGTGAACTTGCAAGATATCTTCTTGATAGTGCGGGACTTAACAACATAAAAATAGAAAATATAAAAGGAAAACTCACGGATCATTATGACCCCAAGAAAAAGGTAGTTAGACTTTCTGAATCTACGAGAAATAATTCATCAATCGCTGCTCTTGGAGTAGTTGCCCATGAAATCGGACATGCAGTTCAAGATAAGAAAAATTACGCTCCACTTGTTATAAGAAATGCATTCGCTCCAGTAGCGAGCATAGGTTCAGGGCTGAGCTGGATCATATTTATTATTGGTTTTCTTTTCTGGTCACCTATGCTGGTAAGACTGGGTATCATTCTATTCTCATTGGTAGTTCTTTTTACATTGATAACACTACCAGTAGAATACAATGCAAGCAATCTTGCAAAACGGATGCTCACGAGATTGGGAATGCCAAAAAATGAGGTAACAGCGGTTAACAATGTTCTTTCAGCAGCTGCATTGACCTATGTATCATCTACACTTATGGCGGCTTTGCAACTGTTAAGAATGATATTTCTATCTGGTTTTATTGGTGGAGATTCGTGACTGATGCAAGAACACTCGCAGTTGAAACCTTAACACATTTTGAAAAAAATGGAAAATTTCCAACAAAAAAGATCGAACTCGCTTTAAAAACTCTCAGTTTTGAAAATAAAAAATTCTGTACTTTTTTAATTATGGAGACGCTCAGAAAGCGTCTCCTTATTGATCATATACTGTATAAATTCCTAAACAGACCTGAAAATATTCCTAAATTTATCAGGAATGTGCTAAGGGTAGGGGTGACTCAGTTGTTGCTTATGGATACTGTCCCCGGATACGCTGCAGTAAGTGAAATGGTCGATCTGGTTCAAGTGAAGAAATTCAAGGGACTCGTAAATGCTGTTCTAAGGAAAGTTAACAGAAAAAGTCTTGAATCTGAAGACTTACCTGTTCACTTACAATATGCTCATCCAAAATGGTTATATGAATATATGCTAAAACATCCTTACATAGTTGATGTGGAGTTGTTGCTAATATTTAATCAAAATCCGCCAATGCATGCAGTTTCACCTGATTGTAAAAATATTCTGGACTCTGAAGGATATATTTACAGTGAAAGCGATTACTCAGACTGTTTGCTTATAATAGAAAAGCCAGAAAATCACACAAATACTGAACACGTTGATGAACTAAAATATATTCTGGAACAAATGGTTGATATTCCTATCATAAATCCTATAACAACTGAGCTTGGACGTATAAATGAAAAACCCTGGCTGCTGCATTTATTGTCTGAAAGTGATTTCGTCAAATCTAAAAAACAAATAATATCTTACTTAAAAGAAAAAAATCTACCTGAATCCTTTATTTACCTTAGTGATACATTATCACTGGAAGAAAATACAGATGTTATTAAGGAGCTTAATAATTATAAAAGTGTTAATCTTGAAGAGAAGCTAAAAGAAAAAAATATTGGATCGCGTTATGATGGTTATGGAAACTGGCTTACTTTACCAGAAACGCCAAGACCCGCTTATATTTCCTGTTTGAAAAGGAGTGACTAATGATTGACTTACAAAATATTATCCTACACTTTTGACGTACTCCAGGATTTAATGAAAGAGTTAGGGCTGAAACATTATCGCTCTCAGCAGCTTTTTAACTGGATATATTTGAAGCGAGTGACGGATTTTTCCAAAATGACCAATATATCACTCGAAGAAAGAGATCAGTTTGGAAGGATTTTTTCTTTTCCCAAAATGACAATTGTTAAAAGACAGCAATCAAGAGATGGAACGGTAAAGCTTTTATGGAAGCTACACGACGGGGAATTTATTGAATCTGTTATTATAAAACATCCCAACCACACCACCTTTTGCATTTCCAGTCAGGTTGGCTGCCCGATAGGCTGCAAATTTTGCCAGACTGGTCTATCTGGATATGTTAGAAATCTGAGCATCGAAGAAATTGTTGGACAGATGCTTTACATGGAAATAGAACTGGGAAAAATGGTTGATAATATTGTTTTTATGGGAATGGGAGAACCATTTCTCAATACAGACGATGTTTTGAAATCAATACGAATCTACAACGATGAACGTGGACGCAATCTTGGTTTAAGACATTTTACTATCTCCACAGTTGGAATACCTCAAGAGATCACCAGATTTACAAATGAAGGGCCTGAAGTAAAACTTTCTGTCTCACTCCATGCCCCAACCAATGAAAAACGCAACAAGATAGTTCCACTTAACAAAAATCACAGTATAGAAGATATTTTCGAATCTTTATACTACTATCAAACAATCACAAAAAAACGGGTAACCTTTGAGTATGTGTTAATCGATCATTTCAACGATTATATCGAAGATGCCCAAAAGCTCTACGAATTGCTCAAAGGAATGAGTTCATATGTCAATGTTATTCCGTTGAATCCCGTTAATAGTGATCTTAAAAGGCCTTCAGAAAAGAGGATCGCTGAATTCATGAACAGATTAAATTCTCTGGGAGTGAAAGCGGAATTACGTACCGAGAAAGGAACAGATATAAAGGCTGCATGTGGTCAATTAAAGACACAATACAATGCTGGAGGTAAAAAATAGTGAGTGAAAGATTTCGCGGTATTGTTGTACGCTTTCATGGTAAAACGCTTATAGTAAAAGAAGAACTTGACGGTAAACACTTTGAGTGTGATATGCCAGGCAGGTTTAAGAGAACGAAAACAAAACCCTTCGTGGGTGATATAGTTGAATTTACAATAGAATCTGAAAATAAGGGTATCGTTCAAAACATTCTAAATAGAAGAAATAAACTCTCAAGACCAAAAATAGCCAACGTAGATCAGGTTATTCTAGTAACAACCCTTGTAAAACCTGAAGTATCTAATTATATTGTTGACAAATTTCTGGTGCTTGCTGAATACAGTGGTCTTCCCATAATTATTGTTCTTAACAAACTTGACCTGCTAACCTCAAAAGACCAGTTGAAAGAATTCAGCGATGTCTATTCAGATTACTACACGGTAATTCCAACCTCTGCTAAAACGGGAGAAAATCTCAATCTTCTCATCGAAATTTTCAGAAATAAGATAAGTACTATGGCTGGAGTCACAGGTGTTGGTAAGAGTAGCCTTTTAAATGGGCTCAACCCTGGACTTAAACTCAAAACAACAGAGATATCTCAAAAACTTGGAAGAGGAAAGCATACGACCACAAGAAGTGAGCTGTTAGAGTTCAATTTCGGTGGATATGTTGCAGATACCCCTGGTTTTTCAACCCTTGAGCTCCCGGATATGAAACCTGAAGAACTTCAGGACTACTTTGTTGAAATCAGGGCTGCGTCAGAAGGATGCTCTTTTTCTAATTGTTCTCATATTGATGAACCAGGATGCCACGTAAAAGAATTGTTGAATGATCATTCAATAAAGAAATCCCGTTATAACAGTTACATAAAACTATATAATGAATT
>JASMTM010000132.1:0-4670 GCA_041694295.1 Petrotogales bacterium | reverse complement strand
GTATTGATGGAATATTGGGAATTAGGGCAACATGGAATGGCCTAGTGATTGACCCAAACATCCCTGAACAATGGAAAAAAGTAAAAGTGAAAAGATTTTTTAGAGGAAGGTTATACAAAATCACAATCAATAACAAAGGACAAAGATATCAATTGTTTGTAAATGGTAAGGAAATTGAAGGTAAAGAGATAACTCATGAACGGGGAAAGGAGCCCGTTATCGTGGAGGTAAATATTTAAATGGAGGTGAGTTGTATGAAGCGTTCTTCAATCATTATCACTTTTTTACTGCTCTTTGCATTAACCTTATTCGGGCAGGCAGTGATTCGCGACATGGAAGTCACTGAAGGGATTAACAACGACAACACAGGAGCAAAATTTGAGTTAAACGATAACTATGTATACTCAGGAAAACACTCAGTTAAAGTGATCCCTTCTGGAGAAGCTCCAGAGACAAAAATGGCTTTTGAATTATATGGTGAAAGCTTACTAAACTGGAAAGCTCATAATACACTAGAGCTAAGTATTTATATTGAAGAAAACATTGAAACAGTACCAAACAGTTTCTTTCTGGGAATGGCTGACATAACTGATGGATGGCAATGGGTAGATGGTGTTTTTACCAGAAAAGAAGTTGAGAATGGCTGGAATACCGTAAGCTACAAACTTTCACCCAAAATGATCAATGTAGACAAAAACGGAAAATACATGCTGTATTTCTCTTTCTTCTTAGAAGACGAGGAAAAAATCCCTCTCAAAGATCCTTTTTACGTAGATCATTGTAATGCTTTGACTCCAGGAGAGTCAAAGGTTAGAGAATATATCTGGTCATTAAGCACCGTAGAAGAAATAGAAACATTTGATAACGACAACACAGGTGCTACATTCGAACTTAACAAAAAATATGTAGGCAGTGGCTCTGGTTCCATGAAAGTCATACCATCAGGAGAAGCAGTGGAAACAAAAATAGCTGCAGAAATTCCAACAGATAAATATGAGGTGTGGAAAGTATCCAATCAGTTAATAATGAGAGTTTTTCTACCTGAAGAAATGGAGAAATTACCAACCCAGTTCTTCTTTGGAATGGCAGATTTGACAGATGGATGGCAATGGGTTGGTGGAGTTTTTAGTGAGATAGATGATGTCACACCAGGGTGGAATGATATCCCCTTCAAACTTTCTGGTGATATGCAGAAATTAAAATCTGAAGAAAAATACAAGGTATATATTGCATTCATTGGATATGAAGGTGGGGATAAAGTACCTCTTGCTGATTTATTCTATGTTGATGGAATATATGCGATGACCACAGAAGAAATTACTCGAGAAGAAAAAATTGCAATGGTACCAGCTCAAATTAAAGAAGAAGTAAAAAAGCTTACAGAAATGAAAGATGACAAACTTTTAGAAGCTGTGCAGGAAAAGACGTTTCAGTATTTTTGGGAAGAGGCAAATCCTAAAAACGGACTTGTAAAAGACAGAAGTTCAGATGATTCACCTTGTAGCATTGCGGCAGTTGGATTTGGCCTTTCTTCAATTCCCATAGCCATTGAAAGCGGCTGGATCACCAAAGAAGAAGGTTATAATCGGGCGCTGACCACTCTTAAAACTTTTGCAAGTGGTGGTGTGGAAGGCAAGAACGGTTTTTACTATCATTTTGTGAATATGGAAACAGGCAAACGCGCCCTGAATTCTGAAATTTCATCAATCGATACATCTTTGTTTATTGCTGGAGCCCTGACAGTGGGGCAGTATTTTGAAGGTACTGAAGTGAATAAACTAGCAATTGAATTGTACAAAAAAGTAGATTGGCGATGGATGCTTGCAGGTGGCAATACATTATCAATGGGCTGGAAACCTGAAGCAGGATTTCTAGGGGCAAGATGGGATTCCTTCAATGAAGGTATCCTTGCATATGTACTGGCAATAGGTTCACCAACACGTTCGATCCCTGCTTCAACCTGGGATAATATTTATCGCCCTGTACATGATACTTATATCCAATTACCTCAGGAAACGCTATTCGTTTACCAGTATCCAAATGTCTGGATCGATTTCAGGAATATAGTTGATCATTATGCAAACTATTTTAACAATGCAGCAGTGGCTTCCCGCTATAATTGGCTTTTTACGTTCTCCAACAGATTTCAGTATGAGACTTACACTGAAGATATATGGGGTCTAAGTGCATGTGATGGACCAAATGGTTATAAGGCCTATGGTGCATCAGAAGGAAATCATGACGGAACAATTGCACCCTACGCTTCTCTAGCCTCTATTCCCTTTACGCCCGAATTATCCATAAACTCACTAAGAGCAATGCTGGAGGAACAGGGACCCCTAATCTGGAATAAATACGGCTTTGTAAGCGGCTATAATGTTGATGCCAACTGGTATTCTGAAGAGAACATCGGAATAGATCAAGGTGATTTGCTACTCATGATTGAAAACTACCAAACAGGAATGATATGGGAATACTTCATGAAAGTCCCAAACATTCAAACAGCTCTGAGAAAAATTGGGTTTGAAGAAAGAGATGTTGAATATGCTGTAACTCCTGAATATGCCGCGGAATTTGAAGAACTTAAAATGGCTCCTTCCCAAAAAGAAGCCTTTGCTCACAAAGCTGATGAAACTATCAAGATTGACGGAACTCTTAAAGAGTGGGAAGGCGCAGAAAAATATGTAGTCGATGAAGATATGAATGTCCCTGCTGGCGGAATTCAGATTGTAAACAAAAGAGAGCAGATATTGCACAGTTATTTCTACATCAAGTGGAATGAAGATAATCTCTACATGGCTGCAGAAGTTTATGATGAGTTCCTTGTAGTTAATTTTGGTCCTGATGCCAAGGGTGGCTTCTATCAGACAGATTCTGTGGAATTTTACATTGACCCATCAAAAGCTGGTTCAAATGCTGGATTACTAAAACTTGCCATCCTTCCTTTTGATACAGAAGGCAATCCTCATGCGGCGAGACATGAAGATGCAAATCCAGGACCTGTTGAAGAAGTTGCGCCAGATATTGAGTATGCTACAGAAAAAACGGACTATGGTTATAACCTGGAAGTTAAGATTCCTTTCAAATATCTAAAAATAAACCCACGATCGGGAACTGAACTAGGATTTAGCTATACTATTCATAATTCAAACAAAAAAGACGCACAGCCTGGACAATACGTTAGAGAAAACATCCTATCATGGACAAACATTCCCGAAGTCTGGGCCTCTCCTGACAAATGGGGAACACTTATTCTTAAATAAGGAGGTGTACCAATGAACAAGAAAATTATTTTATCAATTATTGTTCTCTTGATCTTTTCAGTTTCGATTTATAGTTCGACAGTAAAGATCTGGGCAATGGGTGAAGAAGCAAAACAACTCGGAAAGATTGCCAGTGTTTTTGAAGAACAGAATCCAGACATAACAATAGATGTTCAGGCAATACCCTGGGATAATGCTTATGATAAGTTACTTACTGGAATCGCTGCTAGAAGACTACCAGATATTGCTCAAATGGGCACTACCTGGATGGCTGGCTTTGGTGCCATGGGAGTTTTCGAAGAACTAACACCATATATTGAAAAATCAGATATTATTACTGAGGACCATTTTTTCGATGCTTCCTGGCAAACTGTATCATTGCAAGACGGAATATATGGAATTCCATGGTATGTGGATGTTAGAGTAATGTTCTACAGAACAGATCTTCTCAAAGAAGCAGGTTACGATAAAGCACCTGATAATTGGGAAGAACTTTATGAAGTCTCAAAGAAACTTGCAGAGCGAGAAGGAAATTACGGTATTTCACTTATGACAAACGAAGTACAGCAATTCTTCCCCTTCGTATGGCAAAATGGAGGAAGAATCCTTGATGATGAAGGAAATATCGTGGTTGATTCACCTGAATTTATTGAAGCCATAGAATATTACGCAAGATTTTTCAAAGAAGATATTTCACCCAAGGGTGGCGGAGGAAATATCATTCAGGAATTTGCTTCCGGTTATACACCTATTTATTTCTCCGGCCCATGGATGGTAAGCCTAACCAAACAACAAACACCACAAATTGATGGAAAATGGGATGTAGCCTTAATGCCAAAGAAAAAATCACGAACTTCGTTTATTGGAGGTAGTAACTGGGTTTTGTTCAATACATCCAAAAACAAAGATGATGCTTGGAAATTCATCGAATTTATGTCATCACATGATACCCAACTGGAATGGTACAACATCCTGGCCTCTCTACCGGCTGTGAAATCAGTGTGGGATGAACCGGCGCTTGCTGAAAAACCTATGATCAGTCTCTTTGGTGAACAATTAGAAGATGCAAGAGCACCCTTAACTATACCAGAATATGAAGAGATTGCAAGCGCAATATCAAGAAGACTTGAAGAAGCGTGCTATGGTGTTAAGACTCCTGAAGAAGCAGCATTGGCAATGAAAAGAGATATCGAGAAAATTTTGAGATAATCAAAATAACCACCCTTTCCTGTAAAGGGTGGTTATTATTTCTTATAAAGGGAAGATGACCTATGAAAACCCGTTTTCTGTCTATAATTTTATTCATCGGACCCTCGATAGCATTGATGTTCATTTTTCTTATAATACCCATATTTGTTTCATTCTTCTTGAGCTTAACCAATTTTGACGCCTTCGCTATGTATGACT